>DNNS01000433.1 GCA_003497555.1 Spirochaetia bacterium | reverse complement strand
CACTGTCAAGCAGGGGCCTGCCGGCGCTGCGTATGGAAACAAGCTTGCGGAAAATTTCACGCACTGCCATTGTACGCGCTGCTTATGTTTTCAATTTTTGTCTGTAAATGATACAATTTAATTCATGAAGAACAGCAAATACCTTTCCTCGCGCCGTATTATTTCCGCTGCTCTTAAATTATACCGTAAAGAAAAAGGCCTTTCCCAGCCGGAGCTCGCCAGGCTGATAAAAAAGCCCATGAATGCCTCGCAAATAGGCAGAATTGAAAGAGCCCAGCAATCATATTCCCTGCAGATGCTTGACCGCATTCTTGACGGGCTCGGCATAACGCTCCCCGGGCTTCTCTCCCGCTACAACACGTCTGAAACTTTCTCGTTTTCTGCAGCCCGTAAAAATCTTCTTACCCGCGTTTATACCCTGCCGGAACTTGAAATTGAATTCCTCTATGAAATTACCAGACTTACCCATAAAATTTCTATTGAAGAAAATCCGGATTTAAAAACAGCCGGGAAAATAAAAAAACCCAAAACACCCTGTGCCGGGAACACCGGTGCTTCGCGCTGTCCGGCGTAAAACGCCGGGGGGTAATTTGAGCAGAAAATAAAACTGCCGAATGAATGAAGTAATGCCTCGAAAAGCCGGCTTTGGCTTCCCGCGATTTGGGTGCGAATTCTTATTTCTTGGNNATAAAATTCATAGAAATAAATTCGCACGGGAAGTGTTGTCCCGGCCGGATATTTTCGCGGCTTTGCAATATATTTACCTGTAAATTTTTTTTCAATGAGCGAAAATTATAATCGCTTCCGGGCCGGCAGAATTACATTCCCTTGATTTCATTAATAAGTACATCAAGTGAAACTATTCTTACATTTTGCCTGCCGGGATAATTTTCAGGCTGCGGAAACGGACATACGGTAAAAGCCTTGTCAGGCGCAATATCCTGCAGGCAGTGATAGAATCCTGCGCCCAGGCCTGCTGAAACCGATGACTTGCATTCTACAATAATTTTTTTTTGTCCGCGTATCAGCAGCAGATCAATTTCTGCGCCGTCCGCCGTCCGGTAAAAATACGCCTGCCAAAACGGCAGCCGGGAAATAATTTGTTCCAGCGCATAAGTTTCCCATGACTGGCCAAAGATCGGATGGCCCATTAGCGCATTAAAGGATTCAATTTCGAGCAGGGAATGAAGAATACCGGTATCGCGCAGATAAATCTTGGGAGTTTTCACCAGGCGCTTTTTAATATTTACATGCCAGGGCATGAGAATACGCAGCATAAAAGTTTTTTCCATAATATCTGTCCAGGATTTTACAGTAGGGCCGGTTACGCCCAGGGAGTTGGCAATTTGCGACCGGTTGTAAAGACACCCTGTGCTGTGCGCCAGCATGGTCCATAATTTGGTAATGATCTGTGTATTTATTATAAATCCCAGCGCCGGTACATCTTTTTCAAGATAAGTCAGTGTAAAATCTTTAAGCCACTGCAGGCTTTGCCGGTTATCAACAGCCAGATAACTGCCGGGGAATCCTCCTCGCCACCAGTGCTGATGCATGTTTGCGTAACCTGTTTCTGAAATATTAAAAGGCGTAAGTCTGCAGTAAGAAATCCTTCCGGCCAGCGTTTCCGAGCTTTGCCTGAGCAGTTCCGGGCCGGCAGAACCAAGCACCAGAAATTGTCCGTTTTTTTCCTGTTGATCGCATAAAGCGCGCAGGAGCGGGAACAGATCAGGCTTTCTCTGAATTTCATCAATACAGATAAGGCATTCCCGGTTGTATAAAAAAAACTGCTCTGCATTTTCCAGTTTTCTGGCATCGGATGGAAGCTCAAGATCAAGATACACAGATTTCTTCTTATTTGCTAAAATTTTTTTGGCTAGAGTAGATTTTCCGCATTGTCTGGGGCCGATTATAGCAGTAACCGGAAATTGATTGAGAGCATCATTAATTTGTTTTTCAGCAGTTCTTGGAATATACATAAGTTTATTATAATTAAATTCAGGGATTTTGTCAATAATATTCCGTAAATTTAAAATTGTATTATAGATTTACGGAATATTAACTATAAGGTTTAAAAAATCACGGTTGGGAGGTGATTGGAGGACTTGCTTTACGCAGAGGATATCCGTGTTTACTGCAACAGGGTAAACGCGCACTTTTAAAAGGTGCTTTAATATAGTAAAAGTCACTTTCTAATTGTAAAAATTCTTACCATTGGTGAATTTAGCATTTAAACATAAAAGTACGAATTTACCCTGTGCCCTGCCATTTGATAAGGATAACTTTTTTTCATTAGTAATTGTATAGTATAATACTGAATCACTTAACACTATTTTTCAGGAGTAAAAATGCATATTTTTACAGCATTAATTCTTTTACTTTTTACCAATGCCTTCACATTTCTTATAATATCCCTGCTGAATAGCGCAAAAAATACCTATCTGCTTAAAGAAAATATCCGGCTCAAAGAAATTGAAAAAGACCGAGAACGTTTATTGCTGCTGAATACGGCATTGCAAAAAGAAAATGAAAATCTCGGATTTCGTGTTTCTGAAGAAGCCCGTAAAAATGAAGAACGCAGCAGACAGATGGAAGATCGATTCCGTCTTATAGCCGAAACAGTACTTGAAGAAAAAGGCAAAAAACTTGATGAGGCGTCGCGCAAGGGACTGGAATCTCTCATACTGCCCTTGCGCGATAAAATCAGTGATTTCCGTATACGTATTGATCAGGTACACGACCAAGAAGCCAAAGAGCGTACTGCGCTTACCGAGCAGATTCGTCAGCTCACCAGTCTAAATCAGCAGGTGACTGCCGAAGCTTCCCGGCTTACCACAGCTCTAAAAGGCGATTCCAAAACCCAGGGAAATTACGGTGAAATGATTCTGGAAAAAATTCTGGAACTTTCCGGTCTTGAAAAAGATGTAATGTTCCGCATGCAGCCTTCTTACACTTCACCCGGGGGCAGCCGGCTGCAGCCTGACGCGGTTGTTGATCTGCCTAACAATCAGCATCTCGTTATTGATGCCAAGGTGTCTCTTACTGCTTTTATGGAATGGTGCGGAGCTGAAACCGATGAAAAGCGCGAATCATGCATGAAGCAGCATATTATCTCATTGAATAAACATATCGAAGAACTTGCCGGGAAAGAATATCAGAATCTTGAAGAAATAATAAGTATCGGTACGGTTATAATGTTTATACCCAATGAACCGGCTCTGGGCATGGCGCTGCGTTACGATCCCGAACTTTATACCCGTGCTTTTTCCAAAAAAGTCACAATTGTTACTCCCGCTTCACTTTTTACAGTATTAAAAGTAGCTCATGATTTCTGGAGACGCGAAAAACAGAGTAAATATTCCGAAGAAATTGCTAAAAAAGCCGGGGATATGTACGATAAATTTGCGGCTTTTGTAGAAGATCTGGCCGATATCGGATCTAAAATCGATGCCAGCAAAAACTCCTATGAATCCGCTTTTAACAAACTTTCGGCCGGCAAGGGAAATCTGATAAGCCGTGCTGAAGCAATTCGTAAGCTTGGCGCCCGGGCTTCCAAAGAACTTCCCCGGGAAATAATTGAAGAAGATTTATTATAATTATATTCAGGCTGCGTCGTTACAGCCTGTGAAAGAACTCTATTGTTAAAAATATTAATACCTGAAATTTTGAAATCAAGACATTTGCCAATAAAGTATCTTCTCATGCAGTCGGTTGCGCACAGCGAACTCTACCGAAAATAAAATTTTTAAATCCGCTAATTTAAGATATATTTTTTAAAATACGTATATATGATCTTATCTTTAACCCCGGATTTTTTTTAATTTTTTTTAAAAAAACAGCAGGCTTTTCAAGGCATTCCAATTTTTCTTTTTTATTCATGCTTTTAAAAAATGCTTCTATGCGCTGGGCATCGGACCGGTTTCCGGTTTTCCAGCATTTTAATATGCGCCCGGGCTTAAAAGCCCTGGTAAACCTGGCGCCCCGTTTGCCGGATACATGCTCATTAAAACGCCGACTGATATCAGTTGTTATACCGCAGTATAAAAAATTTTTTCTGCATTCCAGTACATATATATAATAAATGCTGCAGTTTGGCATAAAGAGAATAAGAGTCAAATTTAAATATGTAAAGCGACGGATATTTATTTTTTTTCGGTTAATTCAAAATCGGCAAAATAAAAAATTTCATTCTGCATTTCCGGTTTCAGATTTCCGTCTTTTCCTATGCTGCGATAGATACCGTATTTTGGGCGTATAATTGATGCCCCGGTGCGCCATAAATCAAGGTTCTCATTTGTATAATGAAGCAGAATTTTTTTATCTCTCAGCCGCATAATACTAATCTTATAAAAACCGCTATGGACATAAACCGCCTGCTCGGATACTTCTACCCATTCATCCAGAAATTCCGTCATGGGAGCAGATGCCAGAATATTACCTTTTTGGGCAGGATCTGTTTCTATCGGCTTGACGTATATAATTTCAACGCACTCCGGATAACCCGATGGTTTGCGTAATGTAACGGTAATAAGCGGCATACTGTCGTCGCCGTCTGCCGCTTTTAACTGATGTATGTGTGTAAAACCTTTGGTTGCTTTCACTCCGGAGGGAATTTTAAATTTCCATTTATATAAATGAGAATCTCCTTCAAATCCAGTCATGTTTTCAGGCGAATTTTTATCAGTCTTGATTTCGATGCGCTGGCGATCTGTCTTGCCGGTATCTCTGTCTTTATCTTCATTAATATGAATATGAAAAGCAAATACATATTTATTTAAAAATTGATCGAATACCTGGGTTATGTGCCTGAACCCTTGATGGTTATCGGAAAAATTTTCCGGTACTTCCGATGAATTAAATCCTGTTGAGTCAATAAGAGAACAGGCTTCTGTTTTCCCATCCGCCTGCAGAAAAACCGTACCTTTATTTTTTTCCATTCCGCTGTCTGTAGTTCCGGCGAGTATTGAATTAAATGCTAAAGTCAGAATTAAAATTAGAAAATTTACATTCATTTGATTATGTCCTTTATATTTTAGTGCTTTAAATAAAATATACTGCCTTTATATATCCCTGCTCAAGGGAAATCTGCTGTATTTTATAGCGTAGTCTTACATTCTGACAGCGGAACTGGTATTCGGTCTTTTCGTCTCCTTCAGAAAGATTTTTCTCAAATGAACGATCAAGAACCGAAGAAACATTTTGGCCGCCGGGATCTTCATTATAACCGAAAAAGACCAGCAGTTCGCGGAAACGGCGGTTGGTAAACAAAACAGTTCCGGCGGAATTTACTATCAGCAGCGGAATATTCAGCGCCTCCATTACCGCAAGTTTTTCATCAGCTGCCAGCCGTGAAATCGGATTATATAAATCATTAAATTCACGGCGGGCAAAGATTTTAATTTCTGTAAGATCTTCATCCAGGGCAGGTACCTGTTCCAGACGAAGTTCGTCGATTTCATGAAAAAAATGCTCATGTTGATCGGAAAACTGGATAATATTTTTTATAAAAAGAATAATCTGCGCATTTAAAAAAGTCTTATCATTGGAGCGGCGAATAATATAATCTTTTAATATATAGCCTTTTATACGGCGTTCACTAACTACCGGCAGTCTGGTAAGCGGAAATTGAAAAAAAAGATGAAATATTTCGCTGATACGGGGTACGCTTTTCATTTTCTACAGCTGTTTGCCAGGCCTGGTGCGCCGGTTATTTCCGGCGCTGCAGCCGGCTAAAAAAATTTATAAACTGCAACACCGGCATGTAATTTTTTATCTTTTACGTTTTTATAAAATTCAACGCCGAATAAAGTCCAGCCGCATAAAGCCGGAACTGCGCAAACTGCCGCCCCAATCAATAACGGGTTGCGGTATTGATANNAAGGGTAAATAGACCGGCTGAAGTTTTTTCCCTGTCTATTGAAATTTTTTCCGAACCGGCTGCGCAGCAGACCTGCATGGCAAGGAAAAGGCAAATTATGGTTTTTTTCAATCGGTTAATCCGTATTTTTCGAGTTTCCGGTAAAGCTGCTTGCGGTGAATTCCGAGCAGGTTGGCTGTTGAAGTTTTGTTGCCTGCAGCATATGCAAGCGCATTCCTGATGGCATTAACTTCCAGATCCTCAAGCGAGAGACTCTGGGTTGATTTATCCGCAGCACTCGCCAGGCCCGGCGGAAGATGTTCGGGTTTTATTACCGATTCTGCGGCTTTCAGCACTATTTCTTCGCATACATGCTTGATTTCGCGTATGTTGCCCGGCCAGTCATAAGAAAAAAGAATTCTTTCAGCTTCCTTGCCCGGCTTTTTACGTGCAGTCTTGTATTTTTCGCAGGTATCGCGCATAAAATAATCAATAAGCGTAAATAAATGTTCTTTCTGTTCGCTTACCGGAATCAGACGTACTTCACTGCTCGCTATTGCCATATACAGATCTTCGCGCAGCCTGCGGTCTTTCACCAGCTTTTTTAAATAAACAGTAGAAGAAAAGACCATATTGCATTTTATTGATATGCTGTTTTTACTGCCAAGCGGAAGCACCTCGCGGTCAATTATGGCACGCAGAAGCTTGACCTGAATATGATTGGGCAGGTATTCGAGATTTTTAATATGGACTGTCCCGTTAAAGGCCATTTCAAAAACGCCTTTTTTATTTTCGCTGATTTTTTCAGCCGCATTGATATGCTGCCCGAAAAGTTCTGTATACTGAAGCGGTTCGGCATAGGCATCCGCCGGAAATTCAATGTATTGCCCAGGATAAACAGTGCGTGAATAATGGAAAACTCTGGCAATGAACGACTTGCCTGAACCAGGAGGGCCGGAGAGCGCCAGCTTGTCTATAGCCTGGTTGTTGATAACCGGAGCCAGGACGCGCGATAATTTTTTTTTCTGTTTATTAACACCTAAAATATTCTGCAGCCGGCATTCAGCTGCGTTTCGATCATGAAGCCAGGCCTGTTCATTCTTAAGGTTTTCATTTTCGATAATCTTATTTACCAGCAGGGCAAGACCGGTAAGCGAAAAAGGTTTGGTAATAAAATCATATGCTTTGAATTTCATTGCTTCAACCGCAACTGAAATATCAGCGTATCCGGTGATCATTAACACATAGATATTTTCATCAATTTCCTTGATTTTTTTCAGTAAAGTAATGCCGTCCATTTTTGGCATTTTTACATCTGCAATTACCAGTGTATAGCGTTTTTTTAAAACCTGCTCCAGAGCTTCCTGCCCGTTGGTCACGCAGTCAACATTATAATTATAACCGCCGAAACAATCTTTAAGCATATGCAGAATATGTTCTTCATCATCAGCGATTAAAATAGAAACTTTTTTATTTGTAATCATAGTCGTTAGATTTCCATCAGTTTTTCAGGAGTGCGGGAATATTATAGGATTATTTAACATGAAACACAAGAAATAAACAGACATGGGGTATGAATTTATTTCTTGGGTAAACAAAACAGTAAAGTNNTCATTGCACATAAATCCTTACTATTCCTATCTAATTAATAAAGAAACTTGATTTTTTATAAAAAATGTAATATAATAATAACAGTTAGAATAAGATTTTTTAGATTAACCCCAAAATATACAGAGGAAATATGAAAAAACAGATTATAAAAATGTTTATTATCATGATTTTTGCCGTCAGCAGTCTTGCGGCCGGTGACGCGTCAGTTACTTTTCTTTCCGGCAGCGCAGAAATAAAAAAAAAATCAGGGGAAACAGTCCCGGCCCGTTTGCGCATGCCGCTTGATTTCGGCGACGAAGNNGAAATTTCTCTTGACGAATCGGTTAAAATCAGGGTGTCGGCAGCCAGTCTTTTCCGTCTCTCATCCCAGAATAAAAACGCCCGTACATCTGAAAATAAATTTTCCCTGGAATACGGCAAAGTCTGGAGCAGTGTTAACCGCCTCAGGAAAAATAAAAATTTTGAAATAGAAACACCTGTTGCTATTGCCGGTGTACGCGGGACGATTTTCGCAGTCAAGGCAGATGAATCCGGCACAACAGTTTACGTCGGCGCCGGACAGGTAGGCTTTCTCAGCAAGGCGCTGGGTAAAGAAGTGGTGCTTGATAAAAGCTATACGGTACGCATTGACAGTGAAGGAAAATTTTCAGAAAGCAGGCGTATGAACGAACAGGATAAAAAAGAAATGATGAGCGGGGTTCCGGTATTTTTTCAAAAATCAGACAGTGATGAAGCATATAATCTTTCCCAGAAAATCGGAGCCGAACGCGATGCGCTTAATGCCAGCCGACGCACGGCTCAAAACCTGAAAGAAAACGATCTGGGAGCCGGACGTACCCTGCGCGACCTTCATGGTAACATAGTGCGTGTTGAGCAGATATTCCGTAAAAATGCCGCCAACAGTTTTCAGCTTATAAATCTGTCCAAAAGAGACAGCGGCATCGATTTTTTTGATATAACCATTTTTATGAATAAAAATCTTCCGGATAATCTTGGTGACTGGGGGCAGTTTCTGATTAACGAAAAAAACCTTAATATCACCAGCCGTAAAGTATTGGCCGGGGCCAAACGCAAGTCCGGAACCGATGATTTAATTACCTGGTCTGGCAATTATAACTCTTCTTCCAAAGAATTCGAGGAATCATTCATTATCAACGGCAGCGAAACCCTGACTCCCGCCCATAAAACACTTCCGGTATTTAAACTGGGTTCCGGAAATGAATTCATCTCCGAATCCGAAATTCCGCTTTACCGGCCGAACGGACAGTTAGCATGCAAACTGCGGGTATCAATGTATGTAATCAATAATGACGGTAATATATTATCACAGAAGATTCTTGCATCCAACAGCGATGTACTGCAGCTGCTTTCTACCGCAGCCGGCGAGATTATTCTTTCTTCCGACGCCATGATGGCCGGTTCGATCGATGTAGTAATTGTACCTGATATAGCTTTTGTTGTGATCAACGAAATTTTTTAACTGAGCTGAACCGGTATGTCTTTAAAACGCATCCTTTTATTTACGGTACTTTTCGGTTTTTTTTGTCCGGCAGTTGAAATACCGTCAATTGCTGTAAAAAAAGTTCTGGATTTCATAAGCCAGCCGAAAAACTTTTTTCTCGAGATGAATACCGACATGGAATCACCAGCCCCGCCGCCCTTTGATACGCGCTTTCAGTTTTCTACGGAATTCAGCTGGGATTTAATAACAGCTCTTAATATGAATCTGAAATTCATGGTATTCCGGGAAAAAGCTTTCTGGCCTTCCATCACCGTCGGATTGTCCGGATGGAATATGGCCGGGCTCTACATAATTCCAAAAAAGTATTTTACCGGCAGCTGCTGGGGAATCACGCCCTTTTTAACCCTGAGCCGCGAACTGAAATCCGATATGCGTTTTTTTCTTGGAGCAAAGTATGCTATGGGCTTTCTCGATTTTCAAATCAATGCCCTTGCCGGAATGATGCCCGGAGGGCTTTTTGATATTTCATCTCTTTCCCGCATTAAAACCAGCTACCGGGATTTTGCGGTATTTACCGGGCTTAATTATCTTACTCCCCGGGAGCGGGAAGTAACAGCCCTGGCCGGTTATTACCTGCCCCTGCGCAAAATGTATGCAGGAGTTATTTATTCCAAAAAGAATTCCGCTTTTGGAATCATGCTGTATCCTGACAGTTTTTTACTTGTGCATTTATTTGTAAATTTACAATTCAGCATATAAGGCCCGGTTTATGAAAAAAAAAATTCTGTTTCTGATTTTGGGTATATCTTTCGGCTACAGCCGTCTGCTGGTTAATATCGGAATTGACGGCGGCGCATATTATATGCAAAACAAACTCGGATCGCTTAATACTATTACTGCAGATTTGGCTTATGAAGCGCGCCTGGCTTCGATTTTTTCCCTGTTCGGTTATTATCAGATTTATTACAGCGGCACAGGTTTCGGAAGCAGTGTAGAGCCGGTTTTTTCCGAGCGTTACCAGGATCATTTTATGACAGTAAAAGGTGAATTCCGCATTAAAGATAAAATTTTTCTGAGGCCGTTTATTTCCGGCCTGCTGGAATATTACCGCTACGGGAAAAATGAAGCCTGGGGCAAGGGGCTATATGATTTTTTTTCTCTGGGCGCCGGTCTCGAACACGAATACCGTATCGGTGATTTGCTGACTTTATCGGCCGGAGCGCGTTATCAGGAATTCCGTTACCCTAATTATACGGATCTTTTTCTTCTCTATATATCACGTCTTGATGAATCACCCAGTGAAAATTTCCGTTCCTTATCATGCGATGCCGGAATAAAAGAAATCAAGGCAAAAAAGATATTTTTTGCCTCTGCCAAATATCAATACAGTCTGCGTTACTATGTAACAAAAAAAGTTATACGTTCCGACGGCTATCATTATGCCGAACATGAACAGTCATCTGTCCATCATTTGGAAATGCTTCCCGGTATACGCCTGCGCGCCATGCTTTTCCGCCTTGAGCTTTTCGGAGATCTGCTTGATTCCAATCAGAACCTGCTGTCCGGAACCAGCCTTCTTAACACAGCTTTTTATTCTGATTATTTCGATTATACTCTTTACGGTATGCGCCCGCAGCTTGCTTTTTATATAAAAAAACATACGCTGGGAATAAACTGCGGGTATGCCTATAAAAAATATCAGGCGCGGCCTGCCCAGCAGTCAGACGGCAGTTATTTTCCCTCCCGCCTCTATATCCGCCTGCTTAGCGCCGGTATTGAAATGAACATAGCCGCAGGAAAATATTTATCAGTTATTCCTGATTATATTTTTGCCTGGTCTTCGTCCAATAGCAAATATCTGGCAGCCGGCGGACTGGCTTATCAGGCGCATGTTTTATCCATTAAACTGCTTTTTCATTATTAACTGTATATAACCCCAACTTCATCATAGAAGTTTTACTCCCTGGAAAATTTATTTATTACGTGGTCTTACGACCTACGTTTTTTTAATTATTTAGTTTGAGGTTGTAAAATTACTTCAAAACCAAGCATTTCAAGTTTTTTAACATGGTATTTCTTATGTTTTTCTGGATCAAGCCGGATGAAATATTCAACGCCCAACTCTTTATATTCCATGTTTTTCTTCAACATCCAATAGCAAATAGTCAAAATTGTATGCCCTACAGCAACAATTGCACGTTTTTTACCTCTACGAGGCATAAGTCGTTTGTATTGAGCCGATAAATATGTGTTTTTCGATCTGCTTGCTGCCCAGCCGGCTTCACCAAGTACTCGACGTAACCAGTGATTACCTTTTGGTGTTTTACCACTCTTTTTCTTACCGGCACTTTCGTTATTGCCTGGGCAGATTCCAGCCCAGGAAGCAAGATGAGCTTCGCTTGGAAATTGATTCATATCTGTTCCTATCTCCGCAACAATAGCTTCGGCGTTCTTTTGATCAATCCCTGGTATCGTCTTCAGCAACGATACCGCTTTCTCGAAAGGGTGCATATGTTCCTCTATTTTTGCATCGATTCTTTTAATTAGATCTTCCAAATCTTTTAACTGTTGAAAAGCGATTTCCAGCATGAATCTATGATGCTCTGTTATTTTACCTTCCAGTGCCAATTTCAACTCCGGAATCTTGCCTCTTAGTTTTCGTTTGGCGCATTCCGCCAGCACATCCGGGTTGTTTTCGCCTTTGATCATGGATTCAAGCATTTCCCGCCCGGATACTCCTAAAATATCTGTTGCAACACATGCAAGTTTGATATTTGCATCTTCAAGTGTTTTTTGAATACGATTGGCAATTGATGCTTTCTGCTGGATAATTTTGGCGCGATGCCGTGTTAAATCCCTTAACTCTCTGATTGTTTTCGGTGGAACAAAACTCCTGGGAAGTAAACCATGCTGTAAAAGTTGTGCAATCCATTCGCAATCTTTCATGTCTGTTTTCCGTCCAGGTACTTGTTTGATGTGTTTGGCGTTTACCAGTAATACGTCAAACAAACCTTCAAGAATGTTCCAGATTGGTTTCCAGTAAACTCCGGTTGACTCCATAGCGACATGTGTCGTTCCTTTTTCTTTCATCCAATCCGCTAAGCGCAGTAAATCTCGTGTCATTGTTCCAAACTTTTCTTGATTTTTTTTTACGCTTCCATCTTCTAACATATACAAGTGGCAAGCGGAGATGGTTTCTTTGTGAACATCAAGTCCACAACAGTTTCGATGAATAACATCCATATATTTACCCTTTGTTTAAATTAGCGTAGAACAGCTGCGGTGTTTGATTCTCCCTGGCGTGCTCCTGTATAAGGGCAACAATTTTGGGTTCCATTACTGTTCAGGTCAGACTCCCTGGCGGGCTTTACAGCTCCTTGGAAAAAACGACCTTGTTACGCTAATATAAGTTTAGCATCATTTGTTTAAGAATTAAACACATTTTCATGGTTTCGGGTG
>DNNS01000100.1 GCA_003497555.1 Spirochaetia bacterium | reverse complement strand
GGAGACGGCAGCAGTACCAATGTATCAAATGCAGTGCATTCTTATGCAGGAGGAAGCTGGTGGGTAACTCTTCCAGTCAGTGATGCGGGAGGTCTTTTCAGTACAGTGTCAAATATGATCACTGTACATCCGTATACAAATATTACCTTATTTACCGATCCTGCATCTCTTGTTACCAATGCCCTATTCACAGTGCGCGTAAGCAATTATAATGAAAGTATTGATGTAACGAATTTTATTTTTATTATAACAAATTCCATTACAAACATTTATGTAAATCTGCCCGGATGCTCTGCAAATATGCAGTTTGCTCCCGCAGAGAATCAGTCCAATACTGCTATTTTTTTCGCCAGCAATACCGGCGGGATTATATGCGCACAAATAACCAATATATATGTAATAGACACTATAGCTCCCTGGCATGTAAGTCTGGCGAGCCCGGAACCAGCAGCGGAGATACAGTCGTTTAATTTTTCATGGTATGCGACCAACGATAATACCGCAGCTGCTGAAGCGCAGGTAATTATGCTCTCTAATGTTACAAACTGGATAGATGAAAACGCGCAGGCAAGTACCGGGTATTATTACTGGGTACAATCATTTTTTCTTGAAGATATTTCCAGGCTTAATGATCTTGAAACCGTACTTAAAAATCCTGGAGCCAGGGAGGCATTGGTATTTTCGCAGCCGGCTATTATTAAAACTCCCGGTTTTGAAACTGATTTTAATAAAATTAAATTTCCGCAAATTCTCCGTGCCGATAAAAATGATAAAGTACTGATACCTTTTGTACCGCAAAACACCGAGCTGACTATTGCAACCGTAGACGGCAGGGTAATAGCAAAAGTCAGGGAAGGCGATGGCTGCAAACCCGGCTATGCTGTGTGGAANNACAGAATACAATTTTTTTGAAAATACTGCGTATATATATGTGTAGAAGGATTTGCTTTTACACAAGTTGGACGCAAAAAAAAAGTATAAAAATATAGGGGGAAATATTAGTTAGAAGATTAAATTTTAGCAGGGAAAGCGGTATAATGGGCTAAAGTTGAAAAAGGAAAGTCCTATTCATCCCAACCTCGCTGGTTTATAACTGGCAAAAAAATTCTGCCCGGCAATAAAATGCGGAATTGCCTACGGCACACCCGTACAGCGTAAAATCATTCTTGATTCGGCAAAAAACTATAATGTAATAATCACCTCTTATCATGCCTTTCAAAATGATCTAGAGCGCTATAAAAAAATAAAATTTAATTACTGTATTATTGACGAAGCTCAGCATATTAAAAATTTTACTACCCGCAGATTCCGCGCCATCTGCGAAGTTAAATCCGAACGCCGGCTCGCCTTAACCGGCACGCCGATTGAAAATTCCCTGCAGGATCTCTGGTCTTTGTTTGAATTTCTTATTCCCGGTTATTTAAAGCGTTTTGCCGCGTTTAAAGAAGAATTTATCAGCGGCGACAGCCCCGAAAAAAGAGAAATACTGAAAAAGAAAATAAATCCTTTTATTTTGCGGCGTCTTAAATCACAGGTTCTCTCTGAGCTTCCTCCCAAAACTGCCATCGATCAATTTGTCGATCTGCATGACGGCCAAAAAGAACTTTACATCTCTCTGGTGAACACCTTCCGTGAGGAATTAAGCTCTATTGAAAAAAACGATCTATTTAATAAAAGCCGCATGGAGATATTTTCCATACTAACCCGCCTGTGGAAAATCTGCTGTCATCCTTCTTTAATCGGGCTGGATGACGGAAAAAGATATACTTCGGTAAAGTTTGAACTGCTTGATGAACTGGTAAGCGAAGCGCACTCGGGCGGCCACCGCATAGTGCTCTTCAGCCAGTTTACTTCCATGCTGGGTATTATCGCTGAACATCTGCGCGAACAGGAAATCAGCTATGAATATCTTGACGGAAATACCAGAAACCGCATGGCGCGCATCGACAATTTCAATAATAACAGCGATATAGGATTTTTTCTGGTAAGCCTCAAGGCCGGGGGCACCGGGCTTAATTTAACCGAAGCCGACACGGTTATACTTTACGACCCCTGGTGGAATCCGGCGGTGGAAAATCAGGCCATCGACCGGGTACATCGTCTCGGCCAAAAAAAAGCAGTGAGCGCCTACCGGCTGATTACCAGAGGCACTATCGAAGAAAAAATTTACGAACTGCAAAAATTTAAAAAAGAGCTTTCTGATTCTCTAATCGGCGAAAAAACCACGCTGAGAAAAATGACCATAGATGATGTAAGAGAACTAATCAGCATTCGGATTAAAAAACATACGCCAAGAATTTTTAAAAAAGTTTGAGCCGACCCCGTACGTCTGCGGTATTTGGCCGTCCGTAGCCTGCAGAAGTTGATCTGCTTGCTTGTCCGAGATGCAGCATTATTACGAAAAAAATTGCGGTGTTTGAAAAGGTGGATGTAGTAGAAAAAATATTAGCCCACATGGGATTATGGGTAGAAGGCGAGCGTGAGCTTCCGAAAGACATAAAGCATGCAGAATACGAGGATGTGATGAGAGAGGTTTTTGATGATTGATGGTCAGCGAATGAAACGGCAGCAAAATACGCGTAAAAGTGTTAGTAGCAGAGGCGGGCGTTTTTGGAATGTAGAATTTTGAAATTTGTACGGGAAAATACAGAGATTCAGCCAGAGGATTGCTATATGCCTAGATTGTGAAGACATAGAAGAAATTTTTGGTGTAAGATTGAATTTTGGCCTGGGATGGGGTATAATGATGAGATTTTGAAAAAAGGAAGTTCCTAT
>DNNS01000144.1 GCA_003497555.1 Spirochaetia bacterium | reverse complement strand
GCGCCCTGCTGTATAGAAGCTGAAATTTTCCAGCCGGTTTCTTGGCAAAAATATTCGATTTTAATTTCAAGTTCGCTGTTTTTTCCCGGCTCAACGGCTTTGATGAATTTAACCCATTCGGCTTCTGCCAGCCGCGCCCCGGGAGCTACCGAGCGGCAGAAACTTTCTTTGATCATTTCTATCAGACAGACTCCGGGTACAACCGGATAATCCGGAAAATGACCTTTAAAAATAATATGTTTTCCGTTGATTAAAACCCTGGCTTTAATAGTATTGCCGGAATGCTCAATTTCTGCCATGCTGAAAAGACCATTGATGGTTGACATATTTTCTGCCTTATAAAAATCAGCTAATATTATAATAAGAATATTTGTTTTTGTATAGGTAGGTATGAATCTTAAAAAGTCCCGGTTNNCAAAAAACTGGGACATTGTAAGCAAATTCCCGCTCTTCATTTTTTTGGATTATCATATTATTATTACTTAAATTTCAATTATGAGAAAAATTATGAAAACAGCATACGTAATCTTCTTTTTAAGTATGTTTTCTGCGGTCTGGCCGCTCGAAAATATTGCAGTGCTCGATTTTACAGCCAACAATGTATCCTCGGCTGACGCCAATATTCTTCTGGAATCTTTCACTTCTGATCTTGTTTCTGCCGGAAAATTTACTGTTATCGAACGCCGCAATATGGAAAAAATTCTTGCGGAACAGTCTTTTCAGCTTTCCGGCTGCACTGACACAGCCTGCGCAGTACAGGCCGGCAAATTGCTTAACATCAAATACATTGTTACCGGTTCACTTAACATGGCGGACAGCGGCTATATTCTGATTCTATATCTCATTGATGTGGAAAGCGGGAAAATCCTTATTTCCAAAACCGCTTCAGCAAAAAATATAACCGTATTAATGAAAGAAGCGGGTAAAACCGCTGCCCGTATGTCAGTTAAAAATTCCGGGGCGGACACCGGCATCTATATAGAAAAAAAAACCGATACCTCCGGGAGCGTATCCAAAACATCTTCGCCCACAACCGGTTTTACACCGATGCAGTTCGGGCTTACTGCTCCTCTGCAGATTTTTCCCCGCGATTTTTCTGTTTTTGGACTCAGTGTTGTTATGGTAGTGGGCAGAAATAAAAAATTAATCGGCGTCGGCTATGCCATAATAAATATTTTTGACGAAAGCGTATACGGCCTGCAGAGCGGTATAATGAATAAAACCGGTCTGGTATGCGGTCTACAGGAAGGAATATTGAATTTTGCCGAAACCATAAACGGCGGGCAGATTGGCATTTATAATCGGGGCGGGACTGTAAGGGGCTGCCAGATTGGCATTGTCAACAGCTGTGAAAGGCTTTTCGGTGTGCAAATCGGCATTGCCAATTTTAATAAACAGAGCCGGGGCACAAAATTCATGCCGATTATCAATATAGGATTTTAAATTTTCCGGCAGTCAAGCCGCATAGGAATACCAAACCGGCGTTCCAGTTCATCAGCCGTTTTATCGGCGTTTTCGAGTTTTTCTGTATTTACCTGAAAAAAATCCAATTGGGAATTTTTTTCCGAATAAAGTGATGCCAGGGTAACTCCCAGCAGCCTGATTTTTTTCCCGTTCCAGCTGCGTCTGAAAAGCAGCAGGGCTTTTTCCGTAATATTTCTGGTAGCCGAAGAACGAGGAACCAGTTTTTCCTGTCTGGTAATTTCCGAAAAATCTGCAAAACGGATGCGGATGGAAACCTGCCCGGCAAACCTCCCGCCTGCACGCAGGGTACGGCATACTGAACCGGCAAGTTTTTTTATTTCGTTTTCAAGAAAAATGCAGTTACTGCTGTCATGATCAAACGTTACTGAACTGCCTGTACTTTTAGACCTGCCCGGAATCTCTACCGAACGTGAATCTTCTGCGCAGGCTATGGATTTCAGATGCCGGGCTGATTTTTCACCGATATATCGGGCAAGATAATCTTCCGAGGTTTTCTGAATATCGCCGATGGTTTTAAAACCCAGGGTCTCAAGCAGGCCGGCGGTTTTATCTCCTACGCCCCAGAGCATCTTGATGGAAAGCCCGGGAAGAATTTCTTTTACCCACTGTGTATTTATTTCTATCAGGCCGTCAGGTTTATAAATTGAAGTGGCAAGCTTGGCTAAAAATTTATTGGGTGCGGAAGCGGCGCTGGCAACAAGCGAAGTTTCAGCCTTGATTTTTTTTTTAATCTGCCCGGCAATACCAAGAGCGCTTCCGAACAGGCGCAGGGACCCGGTAACATCCAGAAATGCCTCATCAAGCGAAAGCGGTTCTACCAGAGGGGTGAACAGACGGAAGATTTCATTAATTTGTCCGGATATATTTTGATATACCCTGAAGCGGGGAGGCATGATAACCGCTTCAGGGCAGAGTTTTACTGCGGTATCAACAGGCATTGCCGACCTGATTCCGTATTTTCTTGCTTCGTATGAACAGGTTGATACCACACTGCGAGTACCCGGTTCTCCGCCTACAATCACGGGTTTGCCCTGAAGTTCCGGGTGATCGCGCTGTTCAACAGCTGCGTAGAAAGCATCCATGTCAATGTGANNGTCATATCAACATTACAGTTCCTCTTTTAGGTACGGGTGGAAAAGTACAGTGTTTTACCTCGCGATATCTTTACGCTCCGCTGTAAAATCAGATCTGACTTTTTTTAGCGCAGACAGGGTTAGACTGAAACGCTTTCTGTGCCGGAAAATGATCATGCGGTTTATTTTTACCGGTAGGTAAATTCAATTTACCGAACGCACAGCCAAAGCCGGGCAAGGGTTTTTTCCCTGCCAAGCAGTTCCATCAGATGATAAAGAGACGGCCCGCTGGTACTGCCGGAAACTGCAAAGCGCGCAGGCTGCATAAGATCTTTTATTTTTACCCGGGTTTTTTCCAGGCACTCCCTGAAACAATTTTCTATGGCAGCACAGGAAAAGTCTGATTTTTCAAGCAGGATATATAATGCTTCAAGCAGGGGTTTGCTTTGCGGATTGATAATTTTGGAAAAATCAGGAAGCGCCCTGAGATCAGGCTCGGAAAAAAAACAGGCAGTCTGCAGCG
>DNNS01000341.1 GCA_003497555.1 Spirochaetia bacterium | reverse complement strand
CGCTCTGATACCCCCCATGCAGTCCCCTGATGAAACCGATCACATAAAACGCGCCTATCTGCTGTCGCGCGGAGTTATTTTTCTGGATGCTCCTGCCGGCAGTTCTTCCGGCGGACGAATTGATACCGGGCTTATGGAATATATCAATGCCTGCTTTGAAATTGCGGGCCGGCCTGATATAAAACTGAGCATGATGCAGCTTGATTATCTGAAAAAAATCAAGTGGACAGGAAAATATGATTTCAGCGTTACCCCGGGCACAGGATATTATTTCCCGGCAATATATATTCCCCAGGCCGCAGGTCTTTTTCTGGGGAAAATCATGGGCCTTACCATAGACAGATCTTACCGGCTTGTACGTTTGCTGACACTGCTGACCGTAATGATATTTTTTTTTCTGGCTTTTAATTTCTTTTTCCCCGGGCCGCTGGTGTTTGCTTTTCTGGTAATACCCATGAGCCTTTTCCAGTTTTCTTCAGCCAGTATTGATGGAGTTTCTACGGCTGCTGCCGTGCTCGCGCTCTCGGCTTTTATGAAAATTATCAGCGAAAGGGAAAAGACGGATTCAGGCTTGTTGTATATATTATGCGGCTCTATTATGCTGGTTGCTTCCTGCAGATTTCATTTAATGTCATTAATACTGCTATTGTTTTATTTATATTATGCAACCCGCGAAAAAAAATACCTGAAAGCCGCTGGAATAACCGCCTTGTTTGTATTCCTCTGGACAATAATCGCCCTGCTGACCACTGTTGATAACAGAGTGGATATCGGGGCTTCGGCTTTTAAAATTTTAATTTATCATGTTTCGAATCCTGTACGATTCCTGAGAATAACAATCGCGACATTGGTTTATAAAGATATATACTATAATATGTATACATACGCCAATTACCTGGCTTTTTACCGGGAATCTTTTCTCGGGTTACTAGGCTGGCTTGATACCCCATTTTTAAAAAGTACATATTTTTATCTGTTNNTGCTGGTTTTTCTTGCTCTTGTTATTGCCGCGAATAAACATCCGGCAAGTATTGTTCATGGCATTCAGGGAAGATATTTTATTGTACCTGCAATTTTAGCCGCTTATGCATTGGGAGAAAATGGAGCAATTTATATTTCCCGGTTGAAAAAAGCAGCTTTTGCCCTGTTAATAATATTTTTTTTATATTCGGTTTACAGTACTGCCGATTTATTGATAGTAAGATATTATTGCGAACACCCGGAACGTACTTACCTGCTGAAAAACAAATAAATATCATAATATATCACTAATTACATAATGCATCATTGACATACCGTTGGTTTCAGGATAATATGCGCAATTAAAAGAAATCAGGAGGATTCATGCAATTTAATAAATCCGATTTGCCAAAAATAAAAGAATGTGCTGATTATATCAGATATTTATCGCTTATGTCCGTTGAATATGCAAATTCCGGGCATCCTGGGCTGCCTCTGGGCTGTGCTGAAATAGGTACAATTCTCTATAATTATTTTTTAAAAATCAATCCGGAAATGCCGGGGTGGATAAACCGGGACAGATTTATACTCTCGGCCGGTCATGGTTCCATGTTTCTTTATTCGCTTCTGTATCTTGCCGGTTATAAATTTACTCTGCAGGATTTAGCTGACTTCAGACAGATGGGCAGCATTACGCCCGGGCATCCCGAGTATAATATCGATATGGGAATAGAAACCACTACGGGGCCGCTCGGGCAGGGTTTTGCCAATGCTGTAGGTCTGGCGATTAAAGGTAAAATGTTAGCCGCCCGTTTTAATAAACCGGGTTTTGATATTTTTAACTACAGGGTATTTACCCTTATGGGCGACGGTTGTAATATGGAAGGCTTAAGCAGTGAAGCTGCTTCTATTGCCGGGCATCTGGGTCTTGATAATCTTATTGCAATTTATGATTCCAATAATATAACTATTGACGGATCTACAGATATTACTTTTACGGAAAATGTCGCCCTGCGTTACGAAGCCCAGGGATGGCAAACTGCTGTCTGCGACATATCAGATATCGAAGATTTTTATCAAAAACTGGCTGCTTTGTCAGCAGTTAGCGGAAAGCCCAAACTGCTGGTGGTAAAAACCATAATCGGGCAAGGCCTTGATAAAAGCCGGGGTTCACATGAAATACACGGCGCTCCGGCCGGTGTTTCTGAAATTGCGTATTTTATTCAAAATTCCTGTATGAAAAAAATTTACGGGAAAGAATATCCGGATGAAATAAACGACCGCGAAAAATTATCCGCGATCCTCGGCAAACTGGTTAAAGAAAAAGCTCCTCTTAAAGACAATACCTCTGTAACCGATTTTTTTCAGCAGGCTATGAAAAAAAACAGTCAGAGTTACCATGCCTGGACCGAGTTGTTTTCTGCTTACAGCAGTAAATTCCCCAAAGAACACGATCAGCTTTTAAATTCCATGTCTTTCAGTATACCTGAACGGCTGGCAAAAGACTTAATTAATTTTAAGGTGGATAAAGCCGATGCCACGCGTAACATTGCCGGAAAAATACTTGAATTATGTTGTGCGCAAATTCCGCAAATTATAGGCGGTTCCGCTGATCTGGTCGGCTCCACCCGGGCTACGGTCAAGGGTTCGGTTTATATCAATAAAAATGATTTTTCCGGCCGCAACATAGCATTTGGCGTGCGTGAAAACGCCATGGGTTCTATAGGAAACGGCCTGTCACTGGGCGGAATGCTTATTCCCTTTACCTCCACTTTTTTCACTTTTTTCGATTACATGAAACCGGCTGTACGCCTGGCTGCCCTTATGAAATTAAAACATCTTTTTATCTTTACTCATGATTCCATCTATGTCGGCGAAGACGGACCTACTCATCAGCCGGTAGAGCATCTTAATTCCCTGCGGCTGATTCCTGATTTATTGACATTCAGACCGGGCAATGCCATGGAAACGGCATTTTCTTTTTTATATTTTTTTGAAAACATGGAAGGCCCGGCTGTGATTCTCGGTTCCAGACAAAAACTCGATCAGGCGGTTTTCAATTTAACCG
>DNNS01000308.1 GCA_003497555.1 Spirochaetia bacterium | reverse complement strand
CGGATAACATTACTGGATCACAACTACCCTCTGGAAGCAGAACTGATTTACAGGGTCCGGAGAGACTCTGCGTTATTGGAACGCCGTACAGTTATAAAAAACAAAGGGCATGAATTCGTGAAACTGGAAAGCGCCATGTCCGCCTGTTATCATTTACCGCGCACAGGGCGAAGTTACCGGCTTTCACATCTTAGCGGACGCTGGGGTGCCGAATATATGATAAGACGCCAGTTTCTTACCCAGGGTAAAATCCTCCTGGAAAATCGTACCGGGATATCGACAACCTTTGCTCATCCTTTTTTTGCATTAGATGAAGGAGACTCTACCGAACACTCCGGATGCGTATGGTTTGGAACTTTACTCTGGAACGGAAACTGGAAATTTGTAATCGAACAAGACCCCTATGAACAAATATGTGTTACCGGCGGAATCAATGATTTTGATTTTTCCTTTCCGCTGAAACCCGGAGATTCATTTGAAACACCGGCGGTCTTAAGCGGCCTGAGTACAGCCGGTTTTGGCGGCGCAAGCCGCATGCTGCACTCTCATCAAAGGCGCTATATTGCCCCGCAGGGCGAAGCATCCAGATCCATGCCGGTATTATTCAGCACATGGGCTAATATGGAATGGGATGTTAACGAAGCAAAGATATTTAAAGTGATTGATCTGGCGAAAAAAGTCGGTTGTGAACTTTTTGTCATTGATTCCGGATGGCAGCAAAAACTGGGGGATTGGCGTCCCGACAAGCTGAGGTTTCCCGGGGGGATGAAAGCTGTCTCTGACAAGGTAAAAAATCTTGGTATGGATTTTGGCCTTTGGGTGGAAGCTGAGTCTTTTGAGACTAAAAGCGAGCTCTACAGAAAACATCCTGACTGGGCCATGTGTTATAATGGACGCAAGCTGTGCAGTAATATCCGCGCTGATGCGGAGCGGCGACAAGTTTTTCTTCTTAATTTTGCCAGAGATGAGGTTGCAGAATATATTCTCGGTGAACTGCGGACTCTGATCCGCGATTACAGTCTCGATTTTCTAAAGCTTGATATGAATTCCTATTTCAATACTCCCGGCTGGGAAGATGTTCCGGATGAAGAACAAAAGACCATCTGGGTAAAATATGCCAAAAACCTGCTGCAGGTTTTCGCAAAACTAAAAACGGAATTCCCCTCCCTGCTGCTTGAAAACTGCGCAGCCGGAAGCGGCCGCAGTGATTTACTGATGGATTCCGTTTTTGGGCGAATAAACCGCAGTGATAATCAGGATACCCTTGATATTATAAAAATGCACGAGGGCTTTACCTGGATGCATCCGTCAAAACTTGCCGGAGGTGCCTGTCATATAAGCGACGCAGCCCGTAATATCAACTTGCGTTCAACACCAATGAAAATGCAGGCCTATGCCGGAATGATGGGTTCCCTGTCTGTGGGGAAAAAACTGGGGGAATGTCCGGCGGAAGAGTTAGCTGAAATCCGGGCCTATTTGGAACTTTACAAACGCATCAGGCATATTATACGCGACGGCGAATTATTCCGGATTTCCTCTTTTTATGATACACCGTATGCTGCGTTCGAGTTTGTCAGCCATGATAAAACCGAGGCGCTTCTTTTTGTTTTCGGTCACAGCATGCAGTTTGCCTTTAAAGTCCCTCCCTTTAAACTGAAAGGGCTTGATGCAGCTAAGTTTTATAATATTGAAAATCATGGAGAAAATCCGCAAAAAAACGGCTTTACCGCAACTCCGGAGCAGTGTACCAGACGCAGCGGACAGGGTCTTATGGAGCTTGGCATAAGAGTAGAACTGCTCGGAGACTACGACGCGCAAATGATTTATTTCCATACGGAGAATACAATATGAAAATAACTAAAATCGAAAGTATGATTATCGGGGCTCCTACGCCTGGAAACGGGCTTCTTTCCGATAAAGAATATATTTTCGTAAAAGTACATACCGATGAGGGCATTACCGGAATAGGCGAGGCATCGCTGGGAGGATACACCGGGACAATTGTGGAGCTTGTTAACTGTCTTGCGGAGCTTCTCATTGGGGAAGATCCGACAAAAATCGAATATCTTACCCAGGTAATGACACGGCAGAAATTCTGGCGCGGAGGAGTGATCAAGGGTTCTGCGGCTGCCGGTATTGAGCTGGCGTTATGGGATATTTTAGGTAAGAGTCTTGATGTACCTGTCTATAAGCTGTTCGGAGGACCATGCAGAAATAAAATACGTGTTTATGCCAACGGCTGGAGCGGAGGCGCAACCGATCCTGTCCTGGTGAAGGAACGTATTGACGAAGCCATGTCAGCCGGATATAATGCGTTTAAATTCAGTGTTGCCTTAGCTTCATGGCCTGTTTACGATCCGTGTATAATACGGACAATAGTCAAGATTGCCGAGGCCATTCGCGAAAAAATCGGACCGGAGCGTTTGCTGATGTTCGATGGACATGGACGTTATGATGCCGATTCCGCTATTGCCATCGGAAATGCGCTGAAAGATCTGCATCTGTACTTTTTTGAAGAACCGGTATCGCAGCTTGATGAACAGGCCATGGCAAAAGTTGCAAGGCAGGTTGAAATGCCCATAGCTGCCGGTGAGCGGCTGGAATCAAAATGGGAATTCAGAAAGTTATTGGAACACGGAGTAACAATACTCCAGCCTGATCTGGCGCATTGCAACGGCTTCGGCGAAGCTTTTAAAACCGCTGCCCTGGCCGATGCTTTTTCTGCTTTTATAGCGCCTCATTGCCCGATGAGCCCGGTCCTGACTGTCATATCTGCTCATCTTGATGCAGTTATTCCCAATTTTCTCATCCAGGAACGTCTTCTGCTGAATGACTGGCGAAATAATATTATAAAAGAGCCGATTGTGGTAAAGGATGGATTTATGGATTTACCCGGAGGGCCCGGTTGGGGCATTGAACTAAACGAAGAAATATGCAAGAGTCATCCCCCAATTAAGTCTAAAGTACCCAGACTGTTCCGGGCCGATGGCGCTGTGTGCGACTGGTAAGCGTATGCATCCGGTATTCTGATGCAAATAAAAAAATACCGGTCTTTTAAACAAGCTTTAGTACTTACTCAGATTTTAAA
>DNNS01000541.1 GCA_003497555.1 Spirochaetia bacterium | reverse complement strand
AAACTACCTTGTAAAAGGATTTATTACTGTATCGATGCTAATATAAAAACCGGCGCATGTCAAAGTGCTGCGTTAGTTTGGTTAGTTTAAATTCGTTATGTGTTATTCGTTATGGATATATTTATAACTTGACAAAATCACTTAATTTTTATATAATCATTCTGTTTTATGGACCCAACCAAAACTCTCATCGTTGACGAAAACAACCCCTGCTGGGAAACACACGGTATGTACTTTCGGGAATTCCCCAGCGACCCCAAACTTGTAAGGTACTACACCATACTGGTTATTCAAAAAGCCCCGGCAAAATGGAAAGAAAAAAATCTTCTTGAACAGCAGCTGTCAGAAATAATAAAAAACGCTATCTATCACGGCAATAAAAAAGATAAATCAAAAAAAATCAAAATCTGGTTTTCCTACGGTCAATTTGCCAAATTTATTATTGAAGATGAAGGCGAAGGTTTTAAAGAGCTTGAACAATGGAATAAATTCAACCAGGAGCGGCTTACGGCTTTTGCATCCGGCGATTTTGAAAAAATGTCTTTATTCGTATCTTTCCGTACAGATAAATCAACCGATGATGACGGCGGTAATTCACTGTTTGCCGCTATCGAATACTGGAACATGGGCATGATTTATAACTCTTTTAAAAACAAGGTCTGCGCCATGCGCCGCTTTGACGAGATCTAAGAGCGTTCTTTGCCCTTTGGAATCAGGCAATCAATTTTTTGCATTTCTGCTGCAGCGCTGATATTCTCAACACTGCCGGCAGAGCTTATCATATCGCATAAGTACGAAGTTTTTGTTTCCGGCCAACAGCAAAATTTTCTCTGTTCCAAAATCAAACGTATTGCAGGCATCGATTACCTTGCATCCTGGAACAGCGGAATTTATACTTTTGAAAAAAATATTCTGAAAAAAATTCACACTGCATATCCGGTTAATCCGGTTTTCAGCGAATACCGGAGAATTATTGATCTGTACGCAGATAACAGCTCAATTTATTTCTTGACAAAAATCGGCGCCTGCCAAATAAAAAACAATATTATTTCAAACATTCCCCTGCAGGGAATACGCGGCGGTACATGTTTTTCTTCTTTGGTTTTCTTTAACGGCTCTCTCTTTCTCGGTACAACCTATAACGGGATTTACAAACAAGACGGCACTAATTTTATTTCCGTTTCCGCCGGCCTGCCGCGCGAGAAATATTCCTGGAACGAATATTTCTATGATGAAATCAGGGAGCTTTTTATTATGGACGGAAGGCTTTTCTGCCTTACGGATTACCGTAAAATTTTTTTTGAATATCATGCCGAAAACAGCCATTGGACGGAATTCAAAGAGGCCGGACAGGCTGATCGGCTTTTTTGTTTTAACGGCCAGGCTGCCTGCGTTTTCCGCAGCAATGCTTTCATGCTTTCGGTTTCAGGTAAAACTCCCCTGCCCGTTTATTCCGGCGGCCTGCTGAAGATTAATGGAAACAGCGTAAATCCCGGATATGCAGAAAATTATTTCCCGTTTAAAACGGGTAGCAAACCGCTGCTGCCGGTTTTTTATGACGCCCGCGGCGTTTTTATCAATCTTGATTATATACGAAGCGAGGATATTGCGGTTATTGAAAAAATGCTGCAAAAAAAATATATCAATTCCCTGGTTATTAATTTTAAAGACGACACCGGTAACTGCATTTACGGCTCTGCTCTTCCATCGGTAAAAGCAGCCGGAGCTTCCATGCTGCATTCCAGGCTTTCCGGATTTTTAAAAGCTGTCAAAAAATATAATCCCTATATAATAGCCCGCTGCGTGGTTTTTAAGGATTATCGTCTGCATAAATACCAGAATGGAAAATGGGCTGTATGGGATGCTGAAAACAACAAGCCATGGCAGGTCAATAAAATCGAATACTGGGTTGACCCCTATGCGGATTTTGTACATGAATATAATATTGACATTGCGGCTGAAATTGCCGAACGCAGGGAAGAATTCGGCATTAATGAAATTCAGTTTGACTATATCAGGCATCCCTCCGACCATGAAGCGGCCAAAATAACTTACCGTTATAAAAAAGACGGATGGGAAAAGCGCGACGTACTGGAAGCATTTTTATTCCGCGCTGCCTCAAGAATCAGCCTGCCGATCAGCGTTGATATTTACGGATATAACGCCATATACCGGATGGGAAACTGGATCGGCCAGGATATTGAAACCATCAGCGCCTGGGCCGACGCCGTATGCCCAATGGTGTATCCGTCTCATTTCGGCAGTACCTATCTGGCAGATCACAAGCGCGGTCAGGCATACGCTGTTGTGAACTTCAGCGCAAACCGCGGTAATGCCATATCCTGGCAGCAGACTATTATCAGGCCGTTTTTACAGGCTTTCAGCCATGGCACCAAAAATTTCGGAATCGATTATATTGCCGATCAAAAACAGGCGGCTGAAGACGGCGGAGCCAGGGGCTTTTTTTTCTGGCACCCGGGATCGCGTTATCAGATTCTGCTGGAATATTTTGAATCTGAAAAACCTTAAAAAGCCCCACTTCATTTTTTTGTAAAGCGGTAATTTGTAAAATAAAAAAAATCGTTGAAAAAACCCGGTTCTGATAATATAATCGAGGGCATTCTCCGGAGTAAACATGAACTTTAATCTTGAAAAAACAGCTTTCCCTCTGCAGCGTAAAGGCCCGCTTCTTACCATAATTATGGATGGCATAGGTATTGGAAAGCCCAATGAAGGCAATGCCGTATTTCTGGCCAACACTCCGGTGCTTGACCAATTATTCAAAGCTCCGCTCTATGCAGAACTGAATGCCCACGGTACTTTTGTCGGCCTGCCGGATGATTCCGATATGGGAAACAGCGAAGTCGGACATAATGCCATAGGCGCCGGAAGGGTTTTTGCCCAGGGAGCCAAACTTGTCAATCAATCCATTGAAAGCGGCGCTCTTTTTAACGGTGAAATATGGAAAAAACTTGTCAGTAATGTAAAAAAAAACAACTCTGCCCTGCATTTTATCGGCCTGCTTTCCGACGGTAATGTTCACTCCCATATTGAGCAGTTAAAAAAAATCATTAAACAGGCAGCTAAAGAAAATGTACAGACGGTATTTCTGCATGCCCTGCTTGACGGCCGTGATGTCGGAGAGACTACCGCTCTTGTTTATATCGAAGATATTGAAAAACTTTTTTCAGAAATAAATAAAAATAACCGCAAATACCGCATTGCATCCGGCGGCGGAAGAATGAAAATCACCATGGATCGATACGAAGCGGAATGGGGCATGGTACAGAAAGGCTGGAATACCCATGTCGAAGGCGAAGGACGGTTTTTCAAAACCGCTGCCGAAGCGGTGGAAACCCTGCGCCGTGAAACCAAAGCTACGGATCAATTCCTTGACCCGTTCGTAATAGCTGAAAACAACAAACCGATCGGCCCGGTACAAAACGGCGATTCCGTAATCTTTTTTAATTTC
>DNNS01000279.1 GCA_003497555.1 Spirochaetia bacterium | reverse complement strand
TTATCCACCGGACTGGTCTAAGCTAAGATTCGTATGGCTGGCTACGGTAAAAGCCGATTTGAATTTTAAACTGAAAAAAATAATTCTTTTGGAAAAAAAAGGTCCTGCCAAAATTGAATCCCGGAAAACAGAGGCTGTTACAGAAAAACCCGGCAAACAGGCAATTGATATTTCATTGAAAAAAGAAATACTGCTTTTTCAGGCGGGCCAGGATTCAATTGCCAAAATCAGCAGCCATACCAAAACCTGGATTAAAGACAGCGACCTGACGCCGAAAACGGAGCTCGTTGCCAGGGACAATAAAGAATTTGTAGAAATATCGTATACAGGCAAACAGGGAGAAGCGCAGTCTACAATAATGGTAGAAGATATTATTAAAGCAAAAGCGCAGGAAATAAATTATGCTGAAGTCAAATTTAATGGATTAAAAATACTGATCGATTATGATCAAGACGACTTTGGTAAAATTTTTGTTGGCTGTTTCTATAGCGATAAAACCACACTAAATGGGATCATTAACCTGGAAAAAGGCCTTAAGGAATATACCGTAAGCAGCGGTTTCCGTAAAGATAATTATCCGCCCAAATGGGACCTTTTATATATAGTATCAATGGATAATTCCTTGAAATACGGTGGTACTACTAATGTAAAATACCGGCTGAGGCAGATAACTCTTTGCTATGAAATAAAAAAGGAACAAACAGCCATGCCGGAGGATCAAAAGGAAATTGAGGTGACAATAACTAAGGCCAGAACAGTACTTGAAATACTGCCTGCTCCCATAATCAAACTCGACGGCCAGCTATCCGATGCCGAATGGCAATCCGTCAGACAAATTGACGCCTATAATTATCATTTGTTAAATAGAAGTGTCGCGAACAAAGACTCTCCTTTTAATGTCCGGATCTGCTATGACAATGCCAATTTATATATCGGCTCGGAAGCATATTTTCCTTCAACTCCTATAGCCAAAACCGATCGGCCTGACGGTGATGTTTATAATGACGAAGCTATTGAATATTTTTTCAGCGCCCAGAATAATAACGAAAACATAATCCAGCTGGTAATAAATATTAAAGGCATGGTCTTTGATTATATCCGGGAATTCGACGAAACAGCTGTATCTGTGAAAAATAAGATCGATTGGAATCTGAATCATCGGAAAGCTCTTAACTATAACAATTCTAAATGGATTATGGAACTGGCTGTACCGTTAAAAGAGCTGAAAATTGATTTAGCCATGACAAGATATATGGGTTTTCAGATTGTACAGGACTATATAAACAGAAATGATGATAAACTTACGACTCTCTCCTGGATAAAAAGCGACCGGTTCCCTGATCCTAATAATTTCGGCATTCTGGTTTTTAATAATAAAAGCTTCGGCGCTGGAAATATTACTATTAAAAAAATCATCAGGACCATTGCAGACGGCAAGGCTGATTTTGCCCTGGAGTGCAGCTTGGAAAACTTTACGCTTGGCGAATATGAAGCGCAAAAAACCATTGCCGCCGCGGATCATTCTCTCAGTACGGATAATGAAAAATTGGAGATAAAAGAAAACAAGGTTGCTAAAACATTTAAACTAAATGCGGTTAAGAATCAAAGCGGCAATTATACCTATTATATTTCGATAATTAATAAAGAAAAAAATAGAAAAGTAGCGGCTTTGGATTTTATTAATAAGGTTGAAATAAAGGAACTAACGGGCAAGGATAATTTTTGTCCGAAAGTAAAAAAAACCGTCTGGGGCGAAGCAGCTTTTAATTCCACGGACGCAGTATATTTATGGACATCGGATAATGTTTCCCCGCGAACATTAAAAACCGCGGAGATATTTATCACAAAATATTATAATTATACAGGTAAAAAGCTGCAAGTAAAATCAAGTAAAAATCCTGCCGAAGAAAAAGGCATAATATTTTTAATACAACCGAATTGTATTTTTAATAATAAAACCGAAGATTTGAAAGAACAGGGCTACTGCCTGAAAGCGGCAAAGGACAAAATACTACTCTGCGGTTATGACGAGCCTGGTCTTTATTATGCTGGTACAACACTGCTGCAGATTATGCAGAATACCATGCTGGATAAAATTAACCGCCTGGTGCCCTGTGTTGAGATATTGGATTGGCCTGACCTGAAATACCGAAATTGTTTGCTGAATCATCCCTGGCATTTATATTCCGATAAAAAAGTTTATAAAGATCCGGTCACTATACAACAATTGATAGACTGGACAGAGCGTTTCATTGTAGGTAATAAAATAAATACTTTTTTTCTAGACATTTCGGCAAATGTGAATTATAAACGCCGACCGGAGTTCGCTACTCCTAAAAAACCGTATTCCCTGGATGACTTGAAAAGACTTGCTGATTTCTGCAGGGATAATTTTATTGAAACTGGCATCTGCTGGGAGATCGGCGGCCATGCCAACTGGTGGCTGCTGCAATATCATCCAGAACTTCGCGAGAAAGGGTTTGTTGGTGTATCGGATATTACCAAGCCGGAGCACGATAAAATCATCAAAGACTGTCTGTTGGATATCATTGAGGTTATGAAACCAAAATATATTTCGCCTAAAAGTGACGAATATTGGCATGTACACAATGCCGAAGAAACTCCCGATGAATTATTGGGTGGGAAAACCAGGGCTCAGGCTTTCCTGGATTTTCATGTTGATCTGAACAATTGGCTGAAAACCAAAGGCATAAAAATGATGATATTTCCTGATATGCTCTCTCCCTACCTGAATGGGAAAAGATTTGACCTGTATAAAATAATTGATCAATTTCCCAAAGATATTATTATCGCGGCCTGGGGGGATATAAAGGTTGATTATTTTATCAATAAAGGCTTTGAAACCTGGGTGATAAGCACAGGCTGGCGCGATAGTGCCTATAAGGAAGTAAAGGAAAAGATTAACAGCTATGGTCACGGTCTATATACTTTCGGCCAAAATTCATTTATCTATGAGTTTCTTCAACATACGCGTATTGTAAAAATGAGTTCTCTTTACAGGTCAGCTGATTATGCCTGGAATATAAAAAATGACAGCGGCGAGAGCGACTATGACCTGGTAGAGTCCGGAAAACTCGGTCCGGTTTATAAGATGTTCAGCGTCAAGCCCAATCCTTTTGCGGGTGAAAAAATAAAAATTATTAACCTTAATAACAGCTATACTCACAATCTCAACCAATTTTTGAAAAAAGAATGGAAAAACGATCTGCAGCTGGCATTGCCGAAAGGAGCTGCGGCCTGCGGCTCTATTCCTGTTTATCTTAACGGCAATGACGGCAATAACTGCGTAATCGCGGCAAAAAATGATGCCAGCGTCAATATAGATATCAAGGAAAAATATTCAGCCTTGATTTTTTTACATACCATCTTTATGGTTAATGAAGAATACGGCAAATCAATCAGAGCTGATCACTGGGACTGGCCTTGGGGTTATCCTGCCGGTAATTATATAATTCATTATAAAG
>DNNS01000370.1 GCA_003497555.1 Spirochaetia bacterium | reverse complement strand
GGCGGAAAGTACCGGTTAATCCGGACTGTCTGGGAGAACTTGCCAAAAAATGCCTGCCGGAAATCAGACAATTTTTCATCAAAGCCGGGGATCTTTCTCATGACGCACTGGAAAGAAAATTATATGTAATTCGCAAAGTACTGGAAAAACGCGCCCGTGATTTTTTTACACCCGAAGAATACTATATTGTATCGCTTTCCTGCCGGACTATTATTTATAAAGGAATGTTTATTGCAGCGCAATTTGATGAATTTTATCCGGATTTAAAAAATCCTGATTATGTTTCCGGTTTTGCCCTGGTGCATCAGCGTTATTCCACCAACACCTTTCCATCCTGGCCGCTTGCCCAGCCTTTCCGTTATCTGGCGCACAACGGCGAAATAAACACCCTGCGTGGCAATGTCAATAAAATGAAAGCGCGCGAATCAACATATTCTTCAGACCTTTTCAGGGATGATCTTGCCAAATGTTTTCCGGTTATTGAACCCGGNNTTTCGGGCCGCCCTCTCGAGCAGGTAATGATGATGATGATTCCGGAAGCTTTCGGCGCCAAATATCATATCAGCCAGGATAAACGCGCGTTTTATGAATATCATGCTGCGGTAATGGAACCGTGGGACGGCCCGGCTGCCATGGCCTTTACCGATTCAAAAAAAATCGGCGCAGCGCTTGATCGTAATGGTCTGCGTCCGGCGCGTTATCTTATTACCAAAAGCGGCAAAATAATCATGGCTTCCGAAGCTGGAGTTCTGGATATTGATCCCGCAGATATTGCGGAAAAGGGCCGTCTGGCTCCAGGGAAAATGCTGCTAATTGACATGGAAAAGGGCCGCGTATTATACGATCAGGAAATAAAATCTCATGTTTCCCGAAGCAGGCCGTACCGGCACTGGCTTGAGAAAAACAAAATCGAATTAGCCGGTCTTTTCCTTCCGCCCGGACCAATCAGTATTGACGAAAAAAGCATAAAAGAAAATCAAAAATATTTTTCCTATACTCTGGAAGACATAAAAATGACCCTGATTCCCATGGCGGAAAACGCCCAGGAACCGATCGGCTCCATGGGCAATGACGAGGCCCTGGCTGTTTTATCGGAAAATCCCCAGCTGATGTATAAATATTTCAAACAGCTTTTTGCCCAGGTCACCAATCCGCCCATTGACCCATACCGCGAGAATCTGGTTATGTCTCTCATGAGTTTCACCGGACGCGAAAGAAATCTGCTTGATGAAACTCCGGAGCATGTACGGCAGCTCAAGCTTCCGCATCCGGTGCTTACTAACGAAGATATGGTAAAGTTAAAATCCATTACAACCGGAGATTTCCGCGTCTTTACCATCGGCATGTTTTTTAATCCGCGCGAAAAAGAAAACGGACTGAAAAAAGCGCTGGATGCCATGGCGCAGGAAGCAGAAAAATGCATTGATCAGGGAAGTTCGCTTATTATCCTCAGTGATCGCGGAGCCGATAAAGAACGGGCGCCGGNNCTTCCGGACTGGTAATCGAAACCGGAGAGGCGCGTGATGTTATGCATTTTGCCGCCCTGATCGGCTGCGGAGGCAGCGCGGTTAATCCTTACCTGGCTTTTGAAAGTCTGGCAGCGCTGCATTCCGCCGGTTATTTTAAAAATCTTGCAGTAGAAAAGGTATTCGACAATTATCTGAGCGCAGTGAAAAAAGGCCTGCTTAAAATCATGTCAAAAATGGGAATATCCACTATCAGAAGCTATAAAGCAGCCATGATTTTTGAGGCTGTGGGTCTAAGCGCAGAATTTATGTCGGAATATTTTCCTGGAATATCTTCGCGTATCGGCGGTGCGGGTTTTGACGAAATTGCGCGCGAAGCGCTGATGCGTCATGAAAATGCTGTTCGTTCCATAGAAAACGATGAAGCGCCCCGCAGCGGAGGCAGTATTTATTTCCGCAGTAAAAATGAAAAACACGGACTTACTGCCAAAGCCGTAACCCTGGTGCAAAAAGCCATCCGCGAAAATGATTATAATATTTATAAAGAATTTTCCGCTGAAGTAAATAATTTTTCCGAGCATCTCTGTACTTTACGCGGCCTTCTGAAATTCCGGCCGGCCAGTCCTGTGCCCTTAAAAGAAACAGAAAGCGCTGATAATATAATAAAACGATTTGTTTCTTCTGCCATGTCTTTCGGATCCATCAGCAAGGAAGCGCATGAGACCATAGCCGTAGCCATGAACCGTCTGGGGGCGGCAAGCAATTCCGGAGAAGGCGGCGAGGACACGGAAAGATTTATTCCGCTTCCAGGCGGAGATTCCAAAAACAGCCGTATAAAACAGGTAGCATCAGGGCGTTTCGGAGTTAACAGTTATTATCTTTCCTGCGCCGATGAACTGCAGATAAAAATGGCCCAGGGGGCCAAACCCGGAGAAGGCGGACAGCTTCCGGGGCANNGGGCACAATTGCGGCCGGTGTGGCTAAAGGCCGTGCTGATATGGTTTTAATCAGCGGGCATGACGGCGGAACAGGCGCTTCACCCGTTTCATCCATCAAATATGCAGGAGCGCCCTGGGAGATCGGTTTGGCGGAAACCCAGGCCACTCTGGTGCGCAGCAGACTCCGCAGCCGTATACGTGTACAGACTGACGGACAGCTGCGTACCGGGCGCGATGTGATTATTGCCGCACTGCTCGGAGCTGAAGAATTCGGTTTCGGCACCATGTCATTAATCACCATGGGCTGTGTCATGATGCGTAAATGCCATCTTAATACCTGCCCGGTGGGTGTTGCCACGCAGGATGAGCGTCTGCGCAGCAGATTCCGGGGTAAACCTGAATACCTGGTTAATTATATGCGTTTTGTTGCGCAGGAGGCCAGGGAAATAATGGCAGAACTGGGAATAAAAAGGTTTGATGATCTGATCGGGCGTTGTGATCTTCTGGATACCAATCAGGCAGTAATGCACTGGAAAGCAGCCGGTCTGGATTTTTCCCGCCTGCTGGAACGCGCCGTACCTGAAGATGAAACTCCATACTGTACCCAAAAACAGGTATCGGACTGGTCTCTTTCGCTTGATCCGCTTCTTATTGAAAAAGCAAAAGATTCTCTCGAAGAACAAAAAAAAACATCAATTGAAATGAAAATCAGAAACTGCAACCGTACTGCAGGCGCCGCCTTGTCTTACGAAGTATCAAGACGCTACAGAGAAAAGGGACTTAAACCCGATACCATAAATGTAAAATTCCAGGGTTCGGCAGGACAAAGTTTCGGGGCTTTCCTGGCCCGGGGCATTACATTTGAACTGGAAGGCGAGGCCAATGATTACCTGGGCAAGGGGCTGTCCGGCGGAAAAATCATACTTTATCCTCCAAAAAATGCGGTTTTTGCCGCACATGAAAATATTATTACCGGAAATGTCAATCTGTTCGGAGCTACCGGCGGAGCAGCTTTTATCTGCGGAATGGCCGGAGAGCGTTTTGCCGTACGCAACAGCGGAGCAGCTGCAGTAGTGGAAGGAGTTGGTGACCACGGCTGCGAATATATGACCGGAGGACGGGTGGTGGTACTGGGAAATACCGGAGTAAACTTTGCTGCCGGTATGAGCGGCGGAATAGCTTATGTTTTTGATGAAGATCAGCTTTTTGATACCAGATGCAATCTGGAAATGGTTGATATTGAGCAGCTGCACAAAGAAGAAGATATAAAAGAGCTTCATCAGCTGATCAGCCGTCATGCCGAATATACCGGTTCTGCCCGGGCGCGTCAGATTCTCGGGCAATGGGAAAAAACGCTTCCGGGTTTTGTAAAAGTAATGCCTATTGATTACCGGGAGGCTCTAAGCCGCATGCAGAAAACCAGCGTCAGAGCTTCCGAATCGCTGGCTGTTACCGAGGAGGTTTATTGATATGGGTAAAGAAACAGGATTTCTGGAAATTCAAAGAGAAGAATCCCATTATCGTCCGGTAAAAGAGAGGCTTGCAGATTACAGGGATGTAAATCTTTATGCAGATGAAAAAACAATATCCCGGCAGGGCTCACGGTGCATGGATGCCGGAATACCTTTCTGTCATGCAATTGGCTGCCCGCTTTTTAATCTTATTCCCGAGTGGAATGATTATGTTTATAAAAATAAATGGAAAGAAGCCTATGAACGCCTGACCCTGACCAATTTTCTGCCGGAAATTACCGGACGTATCTGCCCTGCGCCCTGCGAGGCTTCATGTACTCTCTCTATAAATGACAGTCCGGTGACTATACGCCAGATTGAGTGTGCGGTTATTGAACGGGCATTCAGCGAAGGCCTGGTGAAACCGCGGCTGCCCCGCAGAGAGAGCGGTAAAAAAATCGCTGTAATCGGTTCCGGTCCTGCCGGACTCACAGCTGCTGATCGGCTGCGCTCTTTCGGGCACAGTGTGACAATTTTTGAAAAATCATCCAAACCCGGAGGCCTGCTGCGTTACGGTATCCCGGATTTCAAACTGGAAAAACACATCATTGACCGGCGTATTGAAATCATGAAAAGCGAAGGAATAAATTTTGAAACCGGCATTAATGCCGGAAAAGACATTTCTCTCCGTTATCTGCAGGAGAAATTCAGCGCTGTATTAATCGCTGCCGGTTCAGGCGTGCCGCGGGATATCGACATTCCCGGGCGCACTCTTAATGGCGTTCATTTTGCCATGGAATTTCTCACCGGTTCAAATCTGGCTGTTTCCGGCGAAAGCGCAGCGAACTTGGTCAATGCTGCCGGTAAAACTGTAATTGTCATTGGCGGCGGGGATACAGGTTCGGATTGTGTGGGAACAGCCAACCGGCAGGGAGCAAAAAAAGTATATCAATTTGAAATCCTGCCGCGTCCGCCGGAACATAACGAGACCTGGAACCCGGTATGGCCGGAGTGGCCGAAAATTCTGCGTACTTCCTCTTCGCACGAGGAAGGGGTACAGAGAGACTGGAGCATCATCACCCGTTCTTTTCATGGAAACGGAGATCTGCAGAAAGTTCTTTTCAGCCGGGCGGAATGGGAAAAAAACGAAAAAGGCTCCTGGAATATGAAAGAATTAAAAGGCACAGAGCATTATATTCAGGCTGATCTGGCGCTGATTGCCGCCGGTTTTGTGCATACCGAACACAGCGGTCTGGTTAATGATGCCGGGCTTGATCTTGATAAACAGGGAAACATTCTGGTTAAAAATTATGCATCTTCCGTACGCGGAATATTTGCTGCCGGAGATGCAGCAACCGGAGCTTCTCTTGCGGTCAGAGCTGTTTATCACGGGCGGGAAGCAGCAGAGGAAATAAACCGATATCTAAAATGATTCCTTGCAAAAAAACCGGGACTTTTT
>DNNS01000471.1 GCA_003497555.1 Spirochaetia bacterium | reverse complement strand
CCCTTGATCAGGGCGCCACACAATTGATATACGAAAATAGCGATCCCTATTTGTTCCCTGGTAAAGACGCATGGCTTTCACGTACAGATCGCTTTCCTTGTCATTTTTATCGGCGCTGTGTATTCTCGAGGTATGCAGCCGATCCGACATATAAAGCTCGATCACATCAGTTTCTTTTACAGCCAGGTTCGGGGATGACTGATTGAATATAACATCAGCAAAATTAAATGACATTTGTTCGGAAGAATAGTTTAAAGAAAATCCGGGCGCCGATGCCTGGTTATGCTCTAAAAAGTCTACCCATTCTGCAGCATTGCCTCTCAAAGAAAATCGCAAAAAATCCAGCCGGTATTTCATGCCAAGGTCCGGTTCGCCTTGCGGATAAAATGGAAAACTTTCCCCAGCCAAACCCGTTAATCCATCAGGCGTTTCAGTTGTGTACAGATACCACGTTCGGTCATGATAATTATTTTTCCAGGAATAAAAACGCCATTNNCATTTCCGTTTATGTCCGTCAGTCAATTCTTCCTGCTGGTCTGCCGGACCAAATCCGGTAATCAGAATTTTTTCTTTGAAAAAATAATTCGGCGGTTCAATTACTGCAGCCGCCAGACGGCCGACGGAAGCGGTATTGTCAAGAAAAGCAGCTTTTTCATCCGGTTTTTTTTTAAATGCAAATGAGTACAGCGGCAGGCTGTTGGGTATAAAAAAAGATGCCCGGTATAGTGCGCTGCCGTCAAGCGATTTTTCCCTGGCCTGATATTGCGGAGTGATCTGCCACTTGCCGGATTTTTCAAAATAATCAATCATAAACGGCACATCGGAAAACAGTTCGTTCATGGCAACATTATAACCGCCCTCGCCGGTTGGATACCGATTTGATAAGCTTGTTTGCCGGAGCTGCTCACTACCGGCTGCATAGAAATTGGTATGATAAGCCCAGATTGTTTTTTTCAATTCCTTGAGTTCCATTGGTAAACTGGCCGGCGCCGACTCATTCGTACGCTGCTGGCGCTGGTAAATCGGTAGAGTTATTAAAATATCAAGATTAAAAGAGGAGACGGTTTTGGTAAAATCTACTTCATTAATTGGCAGCGCGTAATTCAAGTTTTCATTTTTTGATTTGCGCAGCACTATTCCCAGCAGCTTGCCGTCCCGGCTCATAAGCGGGCCGCCGCTATTCCCTGGCGAAGCGGGTGCCGAAAATCTGAGCCATTTCCAGCGGCCGTTTTTTTCTTCCCAGGTTTTTGACGTTAATACCCCATCCCGGGCAATAATTCCCTCTCCCTGGGCATTGCCTACCGCTAATACCGGTTGATCTGTTTCGGGATTTTTATCTATTTCCGAAGCGGACGGAGCGTTCGAAAAAACTCCGCTTATGGTGAACAGCGCATAGTCACGCTCGGTGTCGGCGCTAATAATCATATGCACTTTATAAACAGTTTCACGGCTATCGCGCAGGTAATAATCTGCCTGTACCCTCGAAGTAAAAAACTGAAAGACATGCGCTGCGGTAATAAATATTTTTCCGTCAATAGTAAAGGCGGTACCAACAGGGCGGTAATTATCGTTTCTAATCGCAAATGGAATTTGTGTCTGGTCCGGAGTTTTATTATAGGAGCAAGTATCTTCTCCCTTGGCTATGATAATTTCAAAAACATTATTTCTCTTGAAGGCTAAAAATTTTTCATCAGGCTGGGTAATGCTCTGGGCATTAATACTGTTTACCGTAAAAACGGCAATAACAAAAAAAATACAGATCATTACTGACTCTGCTTTTATCGGTGCGCTGGCGGCCACGCGGTAATAAAATCTCATAAAAACCTCTTGGTGCTATATTAATTTTTACTAAATTATATGCCTATTTTTATCATAACTTTAAAGTATTTAAATATACAAGCAGCTTTTTAAAATGCGGTTCATAATAAAAATAGGATATTTTTTCACTTTGTGCAGATAAAGCGGAAATAATTTGCGCTTGGTCAAAATTTGTAAGCACCGTTATTTCTGAAAACCGTGTGTCTTTATTTTGCGCTTATCCCAGACGCACGGCGTAAATCGCGCTTAGTAACCCCTGATCTGTTTCAGGACATTTTCCAGGGTTTTATATTGAGGAGTATTCTGCNNAATAGCTGAAGAGTAAGCTGATCTTTCCATGCCGATTTCTTTTAAAATGGCCAAACCCTTTTCTTTATACTCCAAGGCCTTGGCGTAATCCTTTACCCAATAATAGGCCTCTCCCTTGTTTCCCAAATTCATGGCATAGATTCTGGTTTTATCCATCCCAACTTCTGAAAGGAGTCTTTCGGCGCTGTCATATAAAGCAAAGGCCTGATTAAAGTTTTTTACCATTACATAATAACTTGCTTTGGCTGTCAATATGATAGCAAAAGCCAGGCTTTTTTCCATTTTTATTTCAACAGCGATAGCCTGCGCTTCATCATACATTTTAAGCGCAGCCGGATATTTTTGTATCATCAGNNAACCATAATTTTCATACTATCCAGAGTTTTTATTAACCCCAATTTTTGACGGATGCCCAGAGCTGTTTCTAGGGGGCTTAATCCTGCCTTGAAATTGAATTGCTCGTTATAGAGAGATCCCAAAACATAATAATAATCCGCCATCTGCACAGATTTTTCGCCGTACTTCGCCTTGGCTGCTTTCATGTATTCGGCCAAATACTGTTTGGCTTTTTCCCAGTCGCTGAGCATTCGGGCAGTATTAGCTATTTTTATCTGCGCATCCAAATAGGTTTTATCTATTTCTGCCGCTTTTTCAAAATAGGAAATCGCTTTGGCCATATCACTGTATTCGTATTTGAGCCCCTTGGAGTACCACTCATAAGCGGAAAGATTGAATACTTCTTTGCCGACGGAATCTTTTAACTCGTCGCTGACGGAAACCGAAGCAAAACCAGCTACTGACTCTTTCTGTGCGGACATGGATTCAATCAGCCCGATGACAATACGATCCTGCGCCTCAAAAACGTTATTCATGTCGCCGTCTATTTTGGCCGAACTGATAGTGTCGTCAGAATCAACCTTGGACATACGCGCCATTATGCGGATTTTGTCATTGGCGATGGTGTAGCTTCCGGTTAAAATTACATTCGCGCCCACAATCTTGCCGATATCCGACTGCTGCTTTTCATCGACAAATCCGGAGAGCTGGAAAGCAAGTTCCTGCATGGCTTTATTTCTGTCTTCGGCAGTAGTGACAATGACATCTTTGATTTTTTTCAGGTCGTTTAAAACCGAATCTGCTATGCCGGCGCCGAGCCAATCGCTATTGGTAGCGCCCTTGTTTTTAAATTCCGTAACCATTATCCGCATCTGTTCAGCGGAAAATGCGGATGCTGTTAAAAAGAGTAATGCTGATAGTAAAGTGAAAGAGATTTTTTTCATTTTAGGCTCCTGTAGAAAATTGAAATTTTTTTTATATCTAACTAACACGTAAAATTTAATGAAATGAAAAAAGAATAGGACTTTCTTTTTTCAATACCCTTTTATTTTACCCCATTTCCCGCCAAAATTCAATCTTCCCCTCTAAAAGCTATAGCTGTTAGCTTGTTAAAATAACAAGCGAAATAGTATAATATAATAAAAATTAAAATCAGTTATTCGCATAAATATCTGCATTTTAAAAGATACTTCCGAACTTATTCCTGAGTATATGGATGAATTAAAAAAATATCCAAAAGATTTCTGTGCGGCACGGCAGTAACTTTTTCATGAATCTCATATTTTTTATCCCCCGGATAGACAACCCATATATGAACAAGCTCAAGGTCTTTAATGGCTTCATGCATTGATTTTGTCATCTGCACAGTATCAGAATATTTTATTTCGATCCCCCAGTTTTTCCCGTGCTTCTGCCAAAAAAGATCAAGCTCTGTGCCATTATGGGTTCTGTAGAAATAGATATCTGTATTTTCGAGTATTTTGGAAATTTCTTCAATAACATAGCCCTCAAATGAATTTCCGAGTTTGGGATTTGAAAATAAATCATTTTGCGTTTCAATGGACTGAAGTCCATGAAAAATTCCCGAGTCTCTGATATATAGTTTTGGTGATTTGATAATTCTTTTTGAAATATTAATAAACCACGGCTGCAGAAGCCTGATCATAAATGCTCCTTCCAGTATTTCACAGTATCTATGCACCATTTTATCGCTGATAGCGAATGACCTTGCGATCTCTGAAAAATTTATAATACTCCCATGATAGTGGCTGATCATAATCCAGAATCTGTGCAATGTGACGGCTGGTATAGAAATGCCGAGAGCGGGAATATCTCTTTCCAGAAATGTCTTTATATAATTAGTCCTCCATAAAGTACTAAGCGTGTCATCTTCCGCCAAAAGAGACCGCGGCAATCCCCCGTACAGCCAATGCTTGGTTTTTAATGCTGCATCGAGATCAGAATATCTAAAACCTGACAGCTCATAGAAAGCAATTCTGCCGGCAAGCGTCTCTGAACTCTGTTTTATCAAATCCCGAGATGCACTTCCCAGGATTAAATATTTTTGATCTTTATGGTTATCGACTAAATATCTTATTAGAGAAAATAATTCAGGAAGTTTTTGAATTTCATCAATAACGATAAGGCCATTCAATTTTGACAGAGTAATTTGCGGGGTCTGCATTTGAGAAACAGAGAGCGGATCTTCAAGATCAAAAAAATGGCTGTATTTCAGTTCTTTGGCAATAGTGGTTTTACCGCACTGCCTCGTACCCAGTATAGCTGTTACGGGGAAATTAGTTATCAATCTGGTTATCTGGTATATATCTTTTTCGCGGTTAATATTAACAGACATATTGTATATTATATACTTACTTTAATGAAATTTCAACCCTTGGGTTCGGAATTTCATTAAAGTAAGTATGTTGTATTTTGAAATCTATGATTTATATTAAAATTACAATCTCATCCACATACATAGTTTTTTAATCTCGTCTCATTTTTCAGCCATCATCGTTTCCAGTTTAAAATAATGAAAAAACTCATATTCACAATAATATTTATTACGGGCTTGAGTAATGCCGCTTAGAATATCCCGACAACACAGCCAGAAGCGAAGCTATGGGAGGAGCAGCCTGCGCCTCCGGAAATGATGCTTGTGCCGTAAGCGGCAATCCCGATGAATAGGACTTTCCTTTTTTAACTTTAAACCATTAACCCGTTTCCCAGCCAAAATTTTACTTATATTTTCACAGCTCCGGCTTATTACAACTACTCCCGCCGAAATTTGGCTTTTTTCCTATCAAAACCCAAATTCCCTATTCTAAAACCGGCCACCTCTGTTACTTGCATTCTTATGCGTATTTTACCGCTCTTTCGTTAACCACCCAATTATCCAGAAACGGTTCCCTTGTCGCCTCCTCGTATTCAGCTTGTTTTATTTCCGCCGGAGGTCCGCGTTTATTTTCTACTCATAATCCAATACGCTGTACCGAGCCTGCTGAAGTATGAGTCAATATTTTTTATTTTAACAATCTGAGGGGATACCAGGCAGATTTATGCCGTACTATGAAAAGTTCATTGCCTTGTCTATCAAGTCAGGCGGTATTGCCCATCTGGGCATGGTTTGTGGTATAAAACAGCCTTTACCATGAGAGGTAAGCCTTCAGATATTTTCAGAATTTATAATCAGCATTGCCGGAAATAATCGAATTGACAATAAAAATATTTTGTCTTATAATTAATTCATACATAAGAAAGGGGATTCGGTTATGTTATTTTATATTGTAAAGAACAATCCATTTAAATTAAAATTTTCGGCAGCAGTCTTTCTTCTTCTTTTTCTGACAACCCCGCACGTATATTCCGCTGTACAAATTGTATCCGGCAGTGAAATGGAGCTTTTCTCTATTCATGGGAAAAAAGTAGGCGCTCTTAAATATGAATCATCTGTAAACCTTTACAAAGCTCTGGAAAAACATCAGCAGGGAGTATATCTATTAAAATATACAGATGCGCTTGATCAAAAAAAGAAAATAAAAACTATTGTATTTTTACGCGGATACAGACTCATGGTGTACGATCTGCCGTCAGAGATTGATATTTTTGCCAGTAATCAGGTTCCCGCTCTTGCCGTTACCTTTCCTGCAGCCAATGCCATAATTTCCAACAGCGTTCTTAATATTAAAGGCACTGCGGCCGATTACGAAAACGCTCTTGACAAAGTTTATTTAATGATAGGCGAAAGCAATCTTGCGCCCATAAAGGCCGGCGCAAACTGGGAAACAAACCTTGTACTGGCTAACGGATTATATAATATTTCAGCCTGGGCAGCCGACCTGCACGGAAAAACCAGCCCGGTTATAAATATTACAAATGTGCGCATCAGTGCGGTTTTACCCATGCCTACCAATTATATTTATGTCTCACTCAGCGGTAGTGACAATAATGAAGGTTCCAAAACTGCGCCGCTTTATAATATCAATACGGCAGTGGAGCGCACCATATCCGGAACCAAAAGTATTATTCGCGCAGGCCAGGGAGAATATTTACCCGGCGCGGGTCTTAATTCATCGTCTTACGGCGTACAAATTTATAATAAAAGTTATATTGATATCAGCGGCGGCTGGGATGATAATTTTTCAGGGCAAACCGGGCAGACTTATCTTAACGGCAATGCGCAAGTCGGTTTATTTAATATTACCAATTCCGCCTGGGTATCAATCAGCAATATAAAAATTTATAACAGCCCCTACCGCGGATTATATTTACGCCAAAGTACAAACTGTACGGTAAATGTTAATATTTTTAACAGCACCGGCGGGCTTAGTTGCTCAGGAAGTAGAGATATAAAAATATATGGAAATTATTACAGCAACCAAGGATTAACATACTCCGGCGGAGGTATTTATATATATGAGTCTGATACTATTATTGTCAAAGCTAATATTTACAATAATATCTGCAGAACGGGCGGAGGAATTTACGCCCAAGGTTGTATTAATGGAGAAATAGATTCTGCTGTTTATAATAATACAGTGACGAATAGCGGCGGCGGAATATATTCCTGGTGTATAACTAATTTTATAATAAAAAATATAATCAGCAATAATATTTCATCCAATGATTATGGCGGAATATATTTATATCGCGGCGCAAATAACACATTTTCTGCTGTTGTCTCTCATAATCAATCTCTTGACTATGGCGGCGGAGTTTATTTATCGTATGGCGAGAATAATATAATAAACGGCGCTCTTTGCAATAATTATTGCTCAAATCGCGGCGGCGGTTTATATTCAAGTTATGAACAAAACATTACTGTTAATGCCGTAATATCAAATAACACATCAGGAAGCGGCGGCGGCGCATATCTTTATAAAACAACCAATGCGGTTATAAATAATGATGTTTTTGGTAATAGCGCCAGTTTTACCGGAGGAGTTTATTTTTCCTATGGCGAGGGTAATATAATAAACGGTAAAATTTATAATAATTTAGCTTCAAATAGCAGCGGCGGTTTATATATTCAGAATGAAAATAACATTACGGTAAATTCTGTTGTTTCTAATAATGTTTCAAGTAATAATGCCGGAGGAATATCAATTTTTTTTACAACCAATGCAGTGATCAATGGTGATATTTGTAATAATATATCAAGTAATTCATCAGGAGGTTTAAGTATTTCTTCTGGAAAAAATATTACTGTGAATAGCGCTATTTGTAATAATATATCAAGTAACTACTCGGGAGGTTTAAGAATTTCTTCTGGAAAAAATATTACTGTGAA
>DNNS01000032.1 GCA_003497555.1 Spirochaetia bacterium | reverse complement strand
CGACATCATGGTTATTCATCAACTCCGCGACCATGATGAAAAATTCCGTAATTACGTCGCAAGGGAAATTTTCAGTTTTGTAAAAGAATATAAAGGTCTGCCGGTACCTCCGGACAACAAAACCGGTATGCCGGAAACAGGAAAAGCCATGGAAATGTTTCAGATAATGAAAAAAGACCCGATCGCGCTGGTAACATTTGTCTGCAACAATGCCCAGCTGGAGTCAGGTCTGGGCGGACGTTTTCCCCGCCAGATCGAACACATGCGTACCGATTATCAGAAATGGCAAAAAAGCGATCCGGAAAAAATAAAAAAAATTATCCAGAATGCGCAATATGTGTATCGGCAGATGCAGCTTGACGAGGCGCTGCGGCAGGCAATTAAAAATGATCTGGATAATCTGATCAGCGGCGCTTCTGAAACCCCCGGTATTAATAAAAAGTAAATATAAAATGTCCGGACAATTTAACTTTTTTATCAGTATCTGGCTTAAATTTATTTTTCTTTTTACACCTTTTTTCGCCATTTCCATGTTTTTAACCATGACCGGAGGTTACAGCGAAAAACAAAGACGGCTGCTCGCCCTGCAGGTTACCCTTGCAGTCGGAGTTATATGTTTTATTCTTTTTTTTTACGGAACCAATGTTTTTCAGCTGCTGGGCATAAACCTTGATGCTTTCCGCATCGGATCAGGCGCCCTGCTTTTCCTATCGGCAGTAAGCCTGATGCAGCATAAAGCGGCTTTTCCTCCGCCGGCCGATGACGACGATATTGCCGTAGTGCCTCTGGCTCTGCCNNCCTGCCACTATTGGCACTCTGCTGGTACTGGGAGCCGAAATATCCGGCAAAGCCCAGAAAACCGCAGGTTTACTGGCTCTGCTGGCGGCTACGGTCAGTATCGGCATTCTGCTGCAGCTGGCAGCTTTAATAGAACGTCTGCTGGGAAAAAAACTTATGACAACGCTCAGTAAAATTACCGGTCTGGTACTTTCAGCGCTGGCGGCCCAGATGATTTTTACCGGTATCGTCAATTTCTTAAAAATAGTCTGACAGTCTCAGGCAGGAAAAACATGAACTTTTTTTTTACAAAAACACAGCGCATGAATAAATTCAGAAAAATCGATTTATATCCGGTCCTGACACAGGAATTTTTGCCCGGTATAAAACTTCTTGATATGCTTGCCGCGGTTTTGGCCGGCGGAGTTTCCATTGTACAGTTGCGGGAAAAACAATTGCCCGCAGCCGGTCTTTTGGATCTGGCCTGTGTTTTCCGTAAACTGACAACCCGGGCCGGCGCTTTACTAATAATTAATGACCGTATCGATATTGCCTTGGCCTGTAAAGCCGACGGTGTGCATCTTGGAAACAGCGATTTGCCGCTCCCGGCAGCCAAAAAAATTGCTCCCGGCCTTATTCTCGGCAAATCAACGCACAATACTGCAGAAGCCCGCGCAGCATGTAATGAGGGGGCTGATTATATAAATATCGGCCCGGTCTTTTCTACTGCTACCAAACCGTTTGCTGAAACCCTGGGCCTGGAAAAAGTAAAGGAAATTTCAGCAGCTGTAAACATTCCGTATACGGTCATGGGCGGCATAAAGGCTGAACATCTCGGCGCTCTGGCCGGAATAGGCGCAAAGAAAATCGCCATGATCAGCGGACTCTCGGCGACCGACATTCCTGAACACATCAGGACTCTGCGCAGTCGGATAAATTCATGAATAAAAAAGGCAGAAAGGTTATAGCGGTTAATGCGGTTTTTTTAAATGAACCAGACAATAATTTTCATAAATTCACCGTTAAAACCATTGAACTGCTGGCCATGTTTGATATTGAAAATATTTATTATCTAATCCATCCCCTGCCCCTGACTGAAAATCTTTTCAGTAAAAAACTGCCTGATAATTTTATATTTCTGGAAGACGGCGCATCTTTTTACATCCCCTATGCCGGTAATTTACAGAAAAAAAACCGCGAAGCTTTTGAAAACAGCATTCCTGATCTGCTGCAAAAACAGGGCATTAAAGCCGATATAATTTTTACTCCCTATAATTTTTTTCCGGAGAACAAATGCGCCGCCCGTTACTGGACAGTATTTCACGATGTTATTCCACTATTGCCTCTGGGCGCCCTGAAAAACCGGCAATGCCTTGATGCCCTTGTTTATTCCGGCATGAAAGAAACCCTGCGCTGGATAAAAAAAAGAAAAAATATTCTTAATAATGATGTGCTTTTTTCAGTATCGGAAACAGAAAAAGCCATGATTAACCTGCTTACCCCCTGGAAAAAAACAATTTATTTATTTAAAAATTATATAAGCCCGGGTTACATAACAGCGGAAAAACCTGATTATGAAGATGTAAACTCCCGTAATATTTTAAACGGATTAGGCATAAGCAAACCCTATCTTCTGTATGTGGGCAGCATGACTGCAAGAAAAAATACCGATACCCTGATAAAAGCGTTTAAACTGCTTTCGGAAAAAACGCAGGATACATTACAACTGATTCTGGCCGGAGGTAATACTTTCCGCAGCGGCCATATTATCGGAACCGGTTTTATTGAAGAAAAAAAATTACCGGTACTTTTCAAAAACTGCCTGTGTTATATTTCCGTTTCCAAATACGAAGGATTTGGAGTGCCTCCGCTCGAGGCTCTTTTCTGCGGCAAACCGCTTATTCTCTCCGAACTGCCGGTCTGCAGGGAAATTTTCGGAAATATTCCTGTATATACCGGGTACAGAAATCCCGAAGAAGTGCGAGATGCAATTTTATCCATGCTTTCTGAAAAACAGGCAGCTGTAGAACGCGCCCTTAAGGGTCTGTCCCGAATACGGGAACAGTTTTCTGAAAAAGCAGCAGTAAAAGATTTTTTAATGCTTATAAATTCGGATTNNCTGGAATTTCCGGCAAACCGATTTCATCAAAGCATGAAAACAATGTTATTTCTTTGTACCAATACCCGCCTGCCGGTTCAAATGTATTTTTCTGAATTCATTCGGTCCAATGCCTTCATATTTTTTAAACACTTTGCAGAAATTAAACTGATCTGAAAAACCAAGAGATGTACTTATATTTTTTATTGTCTGCTCGGAAAACAGCAGATTTTCCTTTGCTCTCTTCAGCAGTGTCCTGATAATATACCTCCGCGGTGAAATACCGAAAGCGGAACTGAAAGCATTTATAAAATAGGTTTTGTGCATACCAAGATTTTCAGCTATTTCAGCTAAAGACAGTTTAAATGAACAAGCGGATTGCAGACGTTCAAAAAAATACCGGTATTTTTGATAATTTTTCTTTTTCACCGTAAGAATACTACCCAGTTCGCTGTCAAAAAAATATAGATACTGATACACCAGGGATTTAATCAGCAGAAGATTTTTTTTATGCAGGATTTCACTGCAGGTCCGTAAAAGAGGTTCGCCTGAAATATTTTTTATTAAAGGATGTTCATTGCCGAGAATTTCAAGATTATAATATTCCAGATTAAACTGAATAAAAATTTTATGCAGATTCTTATGATTGTATAGCTGCATTTCCCTATCAGGCGGAAAAATATATACGCAGCCCGGTTTTAGACGGTAGGTAATTCCGCCATAGTCAACATAGCCTGTTCCGGATAGAATAATCTGCATCCGGTTATGACTGCTTTTGTTTTTATCAAAATAACCGGTTCCAAGTAATACTTCTCCGAACTGGTATACTGTTATATCAAGATTTCTATATATTATATTCTGTTCAGCGGCAATTTCATTATGCCTGATATTGTTTTTTCTGGTAATAATCCTGAAATCGGGCTTATGAACATCATATATCCGGAACATCGACGTAGTATATCATAATCTGCAGAGTAATTATCATATCTGTATTAATTACATATTTTTCTGTATATTTGCTATTGTGATCCGCAGGTAAAAAATGTATAATGTTATTACTCCTTGTTTTTATATAACCTTTCGGAAAGATAAAAATATGAATGGAAAACCGAATCTGCTTATCATCCAGACTGATGAACAAAGCCTTAATACCCTTGGTGTATATGGAAACATGGAAATCGAAACTCCAAACATTGATAGAATCGGAAAAGAGGGAATTATTTTTAATAATTTTTTTACCTGCACTGCAGTCTGCACGCCTTCCCGAGGTTGTTTTTTAACCGGAAGATATCCGCATAGTCATGGAGCTTTTTTTAATGATCAGCCGCTGCACAGAAATGAAATAACGCTTGCTCATATATTAAAAGCCAACGGATACAGTACCGGATATTCCGGGAAATGGCATCTGGATAATCCTGCGGCGGAGGAAATCCAGTGGATTAGCAAGCAGCGTTCTATGGGATTTGATGACTGCAAATGGATGTTTAACCGCGGACATAAAAAAAGTGTTGTTGAATATAATCAGAACGTGAAGTTTTTCCCGGAAACAGATAAAGGCAGATATATGACAGACTGGCTGATCGACAAGACAGCAGAATTTATTATTACCCACAAAAATGAGCCATTCTTTTACATGACCAGCGTCCCGGATCCGCATATGCCGTTTACCGTCAGGGAGCCATATGCTTCCATGTTCCAGGCGGAAAACATGAGTTTACCGGAAACATTTTGGGAAGAAGCCCCCTTNNATCAAATGTATTGACGATGCAGTTGGAAGGCTCTTATATATCCTTGAACAGAAAAAAATTCTCGATAATACCATTATTGTTTTTACCAGCGATCACGGTGACTACATGGGCGAGCATACTATCTATTCAAAAAATATGCTTTATGAAAGCGTGTACCATATTCCTCTTCTGGTCAGATGTCCGGAGCTTATTGCGCCTCATACTATAAATAAACGGTATATTTGTATAACAGATTTCATGCAAACCATACTGGGGCTGATGAATATCACAGGCTCCGGACGCGAACAGGGAAGAGATGCATCCTGTCTGCTCCGGAACAATCATTCGGATTGGAATGATGAAATTTATATTCACCATCCGGCATTTANNCAGTATGCCGGTATAATTACTCCGGAGTATGAATTGGTGCTGGCCAGGGATGGGAATCATATTCTTTTTGACAGGCAGCATGATCCGGATCAGCTCTGTAATATTGCCGGAAGTTCTTCCAAGGCAGGAATAACAGCGGAACTCAGCAGAAAAATTATGAAACACAATGCTTTTTTTTCTGCACCTGCCTATTCCTGGCTGGCGGACATTGTCTGATACGAAGGTTATATTTTCTGAAGGAGTCGACAATTAAGCTAAACACCCGAAACACTTGTACCGGGCGCTGTATCCTGTATATTATAATTCTATTGTATAAGGAGTATGCAATGAAAAATTTAGTCTTTATTATAATTGTCATAAACATTATATTTTCATCTACTTGTTTTTCTGCTGAAGAAACAGTGTTTGACTATACACAGGGACAGATCAGAAATACGGATGAATCCTGGTCCATGGAAGGCGGGCTTTTTGATATACGCAGCGATATTATCTGGAAGCTGGCTGGTGTAAAAAAAGGTTATTATAAAATCTGCTGCCGGCTGCGTTTTAAACCATACTCCGGCTTTGATTATGAAAAAAACGGAAAAGCGGGCGTCCGCATTCATAATCTTGATTCTTACCGGCTGATTGTTCCCGGCCGCGCCAAACTGGTAAATGACAGCAGCACATTGAGTGTCGGCTTTATTAACACTAATATCGATAAAATTGAAAAAAGCAACGGTGGCAGATATTTTGCGGATGTATGGGCAGACGGGATTTTTTATCTTGAAGAAGGCATGGAAATTAGCGTTAAAATCATTGACGGACGGCAAAAGGTTGTCCGCTCCCTTACTCTGCAGGCACTTGACAGCATACCGGAAGATGAAAAAACCGAATTACTCTTGTCTATGGACGAAAAATTTCATCATTTTTCAACCAACAGGGCGCGTCTGTTTATGCATATTGTTAATTTTGGTAAAAATAAAATCTTGCTGCCTTATCAAATAAACTATAAACATTATGACTCGGCAGAGGTGAAAAGACTCTTTTTCAGTGCTGAAATTCCTGCCATGGCGGCATTTTCCGGATATCATGAAATACCTGTTGATAAATTCGGCCCCTATGTGCTGGAGTGCAGAACTGAAAAAACAGGTAAACAGATATTTTTTTCCTGCTATCCGTCAAAAACTGCAGCAGATCTGAAAACAGACAATAGTTTCGGTTCGCATTTTCCGGACCTTGACATTTTTGACAATACCGGCGGTATGAAATGGGTGCGTACTCATCTTATCCGGAAGATTGAGTGGGCAAATATAAATCCGCAAAAGGATGTTTACAACTGGGCAGAACTTGATCAGGTAGTTGATTTTTTTTCCAAGCAGGGTCTATCGATTCTTTACTCAATCAATGATACGCCTGAATGGCTCAGACCAGATGATGTTCCAAAAAATAAAAATGGAAGAATGATTTTTGATTTTCTGCCGAAAGACATGGCCATGTATGATGCTTTCATCGAAAGAATTGCCGAACGCTACAAAGACCGGATTAATTACTGGGAAGTATGGAACGAACCGAATACCTGGATAAGATTCAACGGCACTACTGATGACTATTTAAACATGCTGGAACGTACTTATAAAATTTTAAAAAAGATAGATACAAATAACCAGGTGATTGCCGGAGCGATAGCGCCTTCATATGCCGAATGGGCCGCAAAGATTATAAACCAGGATCAGGGAAAGCATTTTGATATTTTATCGATTCATCCCTATGCTAACCGTTCCACGCCGGAGGCGGCAGAGATACTGCGCACTGTTTCTGAAGTAAAAACGCTGCTGACCGAGAAAGCTCCGCAGGCCCGCTTGTGGTCAAGTGAAATCGGCTATTTTATTCCGCCGCGCAGCGGGTGCAAGCCCCTGGATGAAATTGAACTGACAGAGCTTTTTGCCGATCCAGACGCAGTGAGCTTTTATCCGCAGAATAACTGGCATAATCCAATGCCCGAACGAACCGCCGCTTCCTGGCTGGTACGCAACTGGCTTTTAAATTTTTTGGGCGGATCCGAAAAAATAATTCACTTTAAATTTTATCATGAAACAGAACAAGCTGGCGCTTTTGCCCCGGACGGCAGTTACCGCCTGACTTATCTTGCGCTGATGGTACTGGCCAACCGTCTTGATGCTGTCCGCTCGGCAGTAAGAATCGATACCGGCGATCCGGAAATCTATCTGGCGGCCATCAATCAGGAGCAAAAAAATTCCGTTTTAGTTGCCTGGACATGTAATACCAGGCGCGACATTCTGATCCCGGTGCAGGCAAACGATTTGCCGATTGTCTATGATATCTGGGGGAACCGGGATGCCTCGTTGGCGGAAAGAAAAAATAACTATTTGCTAATTCATCTTTCGGGAGATATTGTTTATCTGGAAGGCCTGACAAAGAAAAATATCAGGGAGATCAGCAGTAAAAATTTTACGTTCGATTTTTTGCCGGAAAAAGAATCGTTTTTTTCCCTGAATAAAACGTTCGGTTATGAGTGGAAGACTGATTCCCTCCCCCGGGGAGTATATACAGCAGAATTTGAAATAACCTCCGGGCTGACGGATTCTGTTTTTGGTATCGAGGTTGCCGATCGGTTCAGTGTGCTAAAAAAAAATTTTAATAAAAAAACCGAGGGTTCCTCGATAATCTATAGTTTACTGGAACCAGTCTTTTTAAGGCCCGGCGGGAAAATAGCGGTTCTGGCAAATAAAGATTTCAACCTGAAAAAATTTTCAGTAAGCAAAACCGCAGCTGACAGTATGCCGCCTATATCGATAAACTACCTGGAAACAACTGCTGACCATGCATCCGGGTTATGGCAGAATATTGTTCCCTTGGCTATTACCAACAAAAACCAGGTCACCATCGGCTTATCAGGCTTGCAGCAGAGTGAAGATAACCTGAAAGATTCCTGGCAAGGCACGGATGACCTTTCTGTGCGATTTTTCCTGACCCATACCGCCGACGCTTTATCCTGCTATGTCGAAGTAAATGATGAGACCGTAGTTTCTGCTGTTCCGGAAATACCCTTTTGGGGTTCCGACTGCCTGGAACTGTTTTTTGATACCTCAATACCGATCGGCAGTAAAACTTCCGGAATAAAACAATTTTTTTTCCAGGCTAAATCAGCAGACGGCCGGTATGATTTAAAACAGGTAAAGACCGGTTTGGTTATGGGCGAGGCAAGTTATCAAAAGACAAAAAACGGTTATAATGTGTTCATGACCATACCGTTTACCAAAATCGAAATTTCGGAAAATTCGGTATTTGCCTTTGACCTTGCCATTGATGATGCTGATGAAAAGGGAAAACGTAAAAGCCAGATGGCATTTTTCGGCACGGATAAAAATCATCTTACCGGCAAGGATTATGCAATCTGGAAAATATGCACTGATGAAAAAAAATAGGAATATTTAAAGTTATGCAACTAAACGCTTTTATACAGAATGCAGTGTAAAAATTTTACTACTGTTATGTTATAGTCATAATGCCCAGTGCAGTTTTTCAGAATTTTATTATTTTTCTCAGGTATTTGACATTTTTCATTTGTTCATACAAGCTGTCTTTACCAACAAAAAGTTTTTACAATCTGCCCTCCAAGTATCAATTTCATTAGCCATGATTTTTCCGTTTTTAATTACGCCGAAACCAAACCCGCTTCCGCGTGTTATAGCCGCAACGGTTTAAGAATAGGTAATGTTTCCAGCTTTTATTTCAAGAGGGATTTTATTTTAAACTAAGAAATAGTATAACGCTTCCCAACATACCAGCATAGCTGGCAGTTAAAATAAGAATTTAAAATATCTTTCCTATTTTTTCACCTTTCTATCCGAAATCGCAAATAGCACAGGCGTAACAGTCAGAATATTATCATGCCTCAGGATGATTTTTACAATTTTCATTTCCGGCTTCGGATTTACCCATTCCATCTGATAGAGCTGTATGGGTTGATCAGCAGCATCGTAAAAAACATGAATATATCGTACATCATAGAGGGCAGAAGCCAGCAGATCGCGATTATAACGCGCTATATTCATGGTAAGACGCAATGGTATTTTTATCATAGTCCCATCGCTGTACCATACCTCGTAGTCGCCGCAGGGAAAACCGTACATCCAGGAACTGATTCTCTGCTTTTTTTTACCGGCATCTTCCGGATCATTGATATATGCTGTATGCAGAAAAAAAAGCGAGGATAATTCCTTTTCAACCAATATTTCTACGGGAACAGAGCCGCAGGTAACAGGAATGCAGTTTTTTTTGTTTTCTCCGTAAAATCGCATAGGTACAAAACCAATATCTGGTATACCTTCCTTTTCATCTTCTTTGCCGGGTCCTGCATATCCTTCGGCATTAATTGATCTCAGCCATGAACTGAAAGTTTGTGTCATTAAGGAATCAATATTCAGAGTTTCAATTTCTTCTCCGGCTCGTGGATTAGGAGATACAGATGCTGCAGAACGTACTGCGCCAAGAAAACCCGATTCCATACCCTCCTTGATCTCGCTGTTAAGGCCAGAGACGTTTCGACTGCCACTGCCTGTATCGCTGCTGAAATTCCACGTGTGATCAGCTAACCGAAAAAGGTTGTACAGGTTACAGAGATTATACGAAGGCATATCTTTCAGGCCGGGATTTAAATCAGAATGATAATTACCATAGCCGTTATATATACTTGCACCGTGCCCACTAAAGAGCGGTTTATATTTATTCGGCACTCCGAAATAGCCTGTAGCGTTACCCCAAACTGAAAAACCTTTATCAGTAAAATAGTTCAGATTTTCCAGATATTCCTCACCGGTCCATTGCTGAATAATATNNCAGGTCATAATTTTTACCACTATGATAGGGTGTAAGCATATCGTGAAATATCAGTGCCCGAATTCCCTGCCTTGCTGTAAATTCATGCATCTGTAATAAAAAATCAAGCAAAACCTGCGATTCGGTTTTCCCGTTATGTAGCACAGGGACTATCTCGTCATTATTCCGTTTATGCCACCATTCATCGCATTTTGGAGAAATATACTTGGGGCTCATGGCATCAATCACATCCTGCATGCAGTCAAAAATAATTTTCAGATATTCAGGATTAGAGGCATCTCCCTGACCAGACCAGCCTTTTTCCCGCATATCCGGCAGATAATTTAGCAACCAGGAAGAATGACCTCCAACCTGCCAGGCCGGACATACATCAATGAAATTATCCCGGCAATAATCGGCAAAACGCGTTAGATCTGCCATACTGAAATGTTTTTCTATACCGTTAAGTTCCGGTCTGCGCTTATAGATCACCAAGCCTCCCAGCTCGATCATTAAAAAATTAAGCTTTAAGCCGGTCATCATTCGCTCGGTCCAGTTAATTAAAAAATCAATGCCTCTTTTCTCGGGCTTTACTCCTTTAGGAGGCCAAAAAAAATCAAGACGGCAAAGACGTACATCAAGATCAGGCCAGTCGAGAATTTCAGCGCAGGGTACAGGGCGGTTTGCAGTAATGCGCATGGAATTTTTTATAAGCTGGATAAATGTTATACCTCCGTAATGAAGGCCGGCTTCATCGCATCCTGTAATTAACGCGCGTGTTTTACCGATATCCAGATGATAGCCGTTTTTTCGTAATGAAACCAGGCAGTTAGTAAATTCGGCTGTTTGATTAATACGGAGTATAATTCCGTGATCTGGAAGAGGCGAAATATATTCTTTAAAGGATAATTTAACTCCCGTATAGCCATAATACCGTTCTGCAAACAATTCTGCAGTTCTTTTTGTACGCAACGACGCATTTTTTTCATGATATAAAATTTTGTTATTTTCACAGGGGAAAAAATCCGGATCGCGCCAGATTACTTTTTTGGGTTTGGGATCAAGAACATGAATATCGCCGAACAGATCTTTTATTTTTTTTTGGTTAATAAAATTTACAGCAGCAAGCCTGATGTCATCATCCCTGTTGAACATGGCTGCATAAAGGGAATATAATCCACTTACATCGGGGATAGACTCCATTATTATTGTTTTTTCTGATGCGCCTTCTGCCGGAATGACTATTTCATTGCTACAGATTCCTTCAGCCAAACCTGAAAGTTTTAACTGCAGCCGGTACGTGCCTGGAAAAAAATTAGAAAATGTACAGTTTATATAAAAATCAGCCTTGCTTTCTTTTTCCATTTTTTGAATATGATTTATATTTATACTTCCCGGCCCGAATTCATTTTTATTAAAAATCAGAACACCCCATTTGCCGGTATCTGTATAAGATGCGATATTTTCTTCCCAGGCAAAATTTTTCATATTTCTGTTAATAAATGATATAGCTGCCATGAAGCCGGCATAACGCTCCTTTCGTAAATCAATACGAAGTTCCGACAGAGGAAATACAATTTCCGTGCGCCATTTGCCTTCGCTGTAACGCATGGCTTTGTTATGTACAAGATTGATTTCCTTCATGGTACGAACATTCACAGTAACCTTGTCATACTCGCGTATATAATCAAATACCGTACCCAAGGCATTCAGATCATACTGAATTTTTTTTTCATTATCGTTCCAGGGGCTGAAAAAAAACTCCTGACACTCATCCTGCCACACATCACCGTCGGTATTTTTTATTCTGGCCAGCGGTTCGGACGGGTAATCTGCGCTGGTTCCGATATAGAGATTTTTTTCATCATAGACAAGCGCTACTTTCCAGGGAAGAACATTATCTTTCACTTCTTCTGCTTTATGATAATAAAAATTTGAAAGCAGTTTTGCCTTCTGCCATGCCTTGTCGTTCAGTAATCCGTCGCAGATTATTTGGCCGGATACAGGCATAATTTCCTGAATTTTTCTGATTCTGTCAATTGCCAGGTTAATCCGGTTTTCGGAGGACTCAGAGGTTTGGGACGGCTTCAGGTTTTCACTGGACAGAACTATTTTTTGCAGCCGGAATTGTATGTTCTTGTCGTTTTTATCTGTTATAGAAAGCCAGATATATTGCAGCAGTTCCCATTTGGGCGGAAATGTTTCTCTCCGGAAGCCGCTTGTTACCAGGTATTCGTGCAGGCCTTTTTTCATGGTTAAATCTTTTCCCAAAGAAGATTTATCCGAGAAAAAAAGTGAAACACGGCATTTTCCAAAGTCATCCTTGTCATAATCAATAAACAAATTAACTCCGCTGTAGACCATATTCTCTGTGGATATAGGAATATTATCAAAATTAATGGTCGAAATTGCCATTCCAGTGGAGCCGGTATAGGTTACTTCTGCAAATTGCCGTGTATCCTTAATACTGGATTTGACAACAGGAATTAAATCACCGCCGTATGGTTTCCAGCTGGCTGATTTATTTTGAATTACATCAATTCCATGTTTGGCAGCATCAAATAATACAATCTGCCCGGTGTCATTGATGAAAGGTTTGCTGTTTTTATCCTGGCAATGCAGGGCAAGTATTAGTATAATGAATAAAATATTAATACGAATCATAATATACCCCCGGATGAATCATTTGCCTTTCTATGATGTTTTAAAATTTTGCTTTATTTCAGGAGTGAAAAGAATTTTACTTGTAGACTCGTCATTGCAATATTTTCCATGCCGGATCATTTCATAAAGCTTTTCCGAAGCCGTATAGCCAATTCGGTATTTCTGCTGAATAATACAAATCATTTTTATCCCGGTATAGGGAAATATATCCTCTCCGTCAAATGTAGCAATCGTTATGTTTTTTATTTTTTCCTGGTTTGTTTCCCGGAATGCCCTGAGCAGGCCATAGGTAATGGGATGATTGGCTGAAAAAATACCATCAATATTTTGTTTTTTTTGAAGCATCTGCAGCGCGGTTTCATAACCAAATTGCTCTGTGAAGCTGCCGGAATAAATATTATTTTCATCAAAAGCAATACGCATTTCCGATAAGGCTTTTTTGAATCCCGTAAGTCTTTCGCATGAACTTTCGGCTTTAAGCCATCCGCTTAAAAATATGAGCTTGCGGCAGCCGCTCTGCAACAGTTTCATTGTTCCTGCGTATGCGCCTGCGATGTTATCGGTGGCCACAAGACTGGCATTAAAATTTCTTACCGGAGTATCGATGATAACAATAGAAATTTTTTTTTCTTTTAAGGCATTATAGATATGAATATTTTCTAAGGAGCGAAAACCCGGAGCCAGTATAATGCCGCATAGCCCATCTTCCATACAGGTTTCAATATATTTTTTTTCTTTTGCCGGATCCGTATCGCAGTTCCCTAGTATGACCTGAAAATTCTGTCTATGAAAATAATCTTCTATGCCCCGGATCATTTTTGGATAATGCAGATTATCAATTGAGGGGATCAGGACCGCAATTCTGCGAACAGCTGCTTTACTATGTTTTTTTTCAGAAAATTTAAAATCATGATTATCCGGCGAGGAAATTATTGTTCCCCGGCCAGGGATCTGTACTATATATCCGTCTTTTTTAAGCTGTACCAGGGCTTTGCGTAACGTAGGCCGACTGGTGTTGAATTTTTCAGCAAGATTATACTCATTGACAAGTTTATCGCCTCTTTGCCATTCTCCGGAAGCAATCTTTTCCCGGATTTCTTTTTCAATTGATAAAAACACGGGTAATATTGGTTTTTCCATATAATTAAGTATAATCAATAATATTTAATTTGTCAATATTTGTTAAGTTACAAAGCTATATGATTAAATAAATTGAAATTTCTGTAAAATATTTTTAAAAAGAAGCTTTTTTAAAATCGCAGAGAAATGACTAAAATTTATATACGGAAGAAAACAAGGTAGTTATCGCCAAGCAGCTGCCAAGGATATAATTTTTCCAATTTTTCCGAATTTTCCCGTTATTTTACATTAAAAATCGACAGAAAATTTTCAAAATGCGCAGGCATAGGCAGTGTTATATCAATTTTTTTTTCTTTGATTACAAGTCTTCGGGCATACAGCATTAAATGGCTGATATGGTAACGTTCTTTAATTTCACGGTTGAGTTTGAAATCCCCATACTGCCGGTCGCCGATTACCGGGTGTCCCCGCTGAAATAAATGGACCCGGATCTGGTGCATACGGCCGGTATGCAGTGTGAGATCAAGCAGGGTATATCTGGAAAATTCCCTGCGCACACGATAAGAAGTATGAGCGGTTTTTTCCTGGCCGTGAACAGTAACCGCTTCGGTTATTTCGCCGGATTTACTGTTGAATTTACCGCGGCAGACAGCGCAATAATATTTTTCCACCCGTCCCCCGGCAAAAAGTTTTGAATAAAAAGATGCTGCGGAACTGGTGCGCGCAGCCAGAAGCAGGCCGGAAGTTTCCCGATCCAGTCTGTGTACCGGAAATAATTTTCCGGTTTTTTCCTCTAACAGGGTTAAAAAAGGCACACCGGCCTTTTCTCCGGCCTGTACGGAAATACCGGAAGGTTTATCGGCAATGACTATTTCATGGTTTTGATAAATGATCATTTTTATTAAAATATCCTTTAAATAAAACGTTGTTTTCAAAAGTCTCAGTTTGTACATTATACAGCACTGACGCTTTAGCCATGGCTGAAGCTTCCGGAGCTGAAGAAAAAGGATGAATACCGCCCCCGCCGGTTAATTTGGGAGCAATAAATGCGTAAAGCTTGTCAGCGGCTCTTTGCGTTAAAATACTGCCCAGCAGATATCCTCCGCCTTCAGCCAAAACCGAAATACAATTATATTTTTCCGCTAAAACCCGGAAAATTTTTTTAAAATTAAATTCACCCCGGTCAAGAGGAAATTCTTCATAATATTTATTATATTGATCTGCCTGCTTTTTAAACTTCGCGCAGCCCGGAGGAATAATAAACAAAGTCGGGCCGGAGCCGGAAAGCACATGGTTTTTACGATTAAAATCCGGGTTGCGGGCAACAATAACCCGCAGAGGTTTTTTTTTAATTTCATAACGCGCATCAAGACGCGGGTTGTCCGCACGCACCGTACCGGCTCCGGTCATAACCGCATCGCTGATTCTGCGCAGATAATGCACATAACAGCGCGCAGCGGGAGAAGAAATCCATCGGGAATCACCGTTTCCCAGGGCAATTTTACCTTCCAGGGTCATGGCATATTTAATACTCACAAACGGTTCACTGGTTATTATATATTTAAAAAAATCCTCATTTAGTTCCTGTAATTTTTTGGCATATTCTCCGGGAAAAGAAAATTCGGCAGTTATTCCGGCTTGTTTTAAAATACGGCCGGTTTGAGCAGCAGCAAGGGGATTTGGATCCTTGCCGGCAATAATTACTTTTTTAATACCCGCTGTTTTTATTATATCCGTGCAGGGTGGGGTTTTACCGAAATGCGAACACGGCTCAAGGGTAACATACAGCAAGGCTCCCCGGCAGAGGGATATTCCCGCGTTAATAATGGCATTATATTCGGCATGGGGTCTGCCGCCCGGTGAAGTGCTTCCCCGGCCGATGATGCGGGAGTTTTTTACAACTACGGCCCCGACTGCCGGATTGGGAGAAGTATACCCCTTGGCCTGAAAAGCCAGTTCCATTGCAGCCTTGCAGAAATTCATGAACCAAGTCCGGAAAAAAAATTGGTACGCATCCCGAAGACTTTTTCAATTTTACCTTCAGATGAAGTCAATTCTTTTTTCTTCAGTTCCGGCTCCGGGGTCTCCCGGTCGTATTTTATCCGCCGGTAATAATTTGCCATCAGTTTATCAAACTCGGTATGTAAATCCGTATCGCCGGCGGTATTTACCGGAAGTTCTTCGGGATTAAGTTCGATCTTAGACAAATCAATGCGGTCTTCTTCAGGTTTTTCTTCATCATCGTACTGATGAATGATTTTTCCAAATTTAAATCTGATATCTTTAACATAATTACCGTTCATAGCATCCCGGTATTTGCCTATAAACACCTGTTTCTGCAGGGAAAGCTCCTGCATCCAGAGCAGATGATCAACCATGATGTAAAGAACCGCACTGCGGTAATCATAGGGATCCGTATGCTCCCAGGTTTTTGGACCTGCGATCTGTTTCCATAATCTGAAAATACGGAATTTTTTCCGCATCCATTCAAACTGTTCATCATTAAAAATATGCGCAATAACCGCTTTAAGCGTCTGCAGCATGTTTTATAGTCCCTTCCTTAATAACATAGATATGAAAACCCGCAAGGTGCCGGTTAATTGCCGAGATATTGGCGCAGGCTAAAATAAATTGCGGTAAAGTACGGATATAATTAAAAATACAGGAAATTCTTTCACTGTCCAAATCGGAAAATATATCATCAACCAGCAGCAGCGGATATTCGGAATTAATTTTTTTCATGTATTGGAAAGCCGCCAGTTTCAGGGTATAAATAAAAATTCTTCCTTCTCCCTGGGATGCATAATGAGCCAGAGGATAGCTGTCGATTTGAAAATTAAAATCATCACGGTGAGGGCCGAACACGGTATAGCCGTACTGAAAATCATGTTTGGCCTGTGTCTGCAGCAAGGCAGCATATTCCTGTTCGGTAATGCTTTTTTCATAAAAAATATTTTT
>DNNS01000133.1 GCA_003497555.1 Spirochaetia bacterium | reverse complement strand
ATTAAGCGCTATTTCCAGACTGCTTGATAATCGGGGATAGAACTCCATGGCAAATGTATCCCGATATATTATACGGTTTGCTTTATCCTGCGCTTCCAACTCGAGGATATATTCCTTTCTTTCATTTACATCCGGGACAATAAACGATATTGGGATCTTCTTGATATCCCCGGGAACAAGAAGCGCGGAAAATGCTCCATTTCCGATTACTGAGCATTTATCCGCTACTTTCCATTGAACATTTAAAAAAATGTTTTTTTCAAGATCATTTATCAGTACCGCATGCTTTACTGCATTTTCTCCGGCATAAAACGCGTGATCTTTATAGCGGAAATTATCCGTTTCCGGCCCGCCGCCGATATATACCAGAACCGGAGATAAAGCATCTCTATATTGCCTGGAAAAGGGGTGTTCCTGTTTGGGAATTGACGCTATATCCTTCAAACCGAAGGCAAAATCCGGAGCTGATGGCTGCAAAAAGTCTTTAATATTAGGTTTGATATCATAATTCATCCTATACTTAAGAAAATCCCGTGGCTGATAAAAATTCGAATATGGATTACGCGGTTGTTTATTCCGCTGTTCCTTTGAACAATATAATATAGTATCAGGCAGAGTATAGTTACGCGCATGCCAGTTACGTCCGCTAAGGCCATATCCGCGGTCTGCCCTGGCATGTTCGCCTATGCCAAGAGAATGTAAAGCGATTTCGCAGAGGTTTTGCCGATCAAAATACCAATAGCCGTTTCCACTGATTACGGATTCTCTGGGCCGATCCCAGCAACGTGTGGTTGTGGATAACAAATTTTCATCTGGTAAATAAGTTCGGGCCGGTTCTGCCCATTTGTATGCATCTTCGCCAAAATACTGACTTGCCTGCTCTACAAAAAGAAAAAAATCTGCTGTCTCGCGGCTTTTGCAATATGTACCTGCCCATCCACTGGTATTGGGATGTCGAAATAGATAATGATTTAATCCTGTACCTGCAGTTGTCCAGCTCTCGGATAAAATAAAAGGCTTGGCATTTGTTGTTTTTGACCAGGTCTCGGCATTACCGGCGCATTCCTGGATATGCATTCCGAAATCCGAATGATTCATGGTATTGGGAATCGGAGGGAAGTTTCCGCCATTGTAATGCATAATCGGCCGCGTAGGATCAGCCTCCCTGAAAAAATCCAGGCATTTTTTATTTTCTTCCATGACAAATTGCTGTTTCTGGCTTTCGCCGGGGAAGTAATCCGTGCCGACCTTGTGATAATTCCAGTAGGTCCATCCGTCCTGATCGCCGGTCACGCTGATATTAGCCAGCCAGACGGCGATGGATGGATGGTTTCTGCACATGATCATCCATTTTTTTCTCTCCGGGGACCTGTCGGAAACATTTTCGAAAAGCTTTCCCACGTAGAAACTGCCGATATGAGGCATAAAATATAAACCCAGTTCATCAAACCAGTTCATCATATATTCGGGAATCGGATTTCCGAAAAAAAGGATGGCATTGAAGCCGCGCGATTTGAAATATTGATAGGTTTTAAAATCCCAGCCAACAGTCGCATGCATGATTTTCAGATGCGTAATCTTGCCGTTTACCAGGAGATTCCGGCCTTCAATGCGGATTTCACGAAAACCGAAGCGTCTCTCAATAGTATCGATCGGTGTTCCGTTTTTATCCCTGACGCTGATAATGGCCTTATAGAGAAAAGGATCTTCGGCAGACCAGAGCCGCGGCGAAGGCCATGATGAGCTGATCACGCGCTGGCTGCTGCCGATCGCGCATTCCTTTAATTGAAAAGGAGGAATGCGCAGCGCCAATGCATTTGCCTTAGGCTCAAAAATATCGATATTCAGCGACAAGTCTTGGGATTTTATATTCATAAAAACATCGATATTAAAGGAGATTGACTTGTCAATGAGCGAGGTCTTTATAAAATCGCATGCTGAGATATAAGCGGTTTTTGATATCCGGTGAAGCCATATATCACCGGTATATAACGGATAGGGAAATTTATTTTTTGCCCAGTATTGTTTTCCGGCAGTTCCCTGCACAATAATTAGTAGCTTTAAAGGGTTCCCGCAAGATACGTGTTTTGAGATATCTATCAAGGGTCCGGAAGTTTCGTCTCCCGCGGCAACCATTATTTTATCAAGAAATATTTTACATTTTACTACTGTGCCATTTGCCGGAATTTCGAGAAAAACATTGTCGTTTTTCCATTCTGCCGGAATAATAAATTCCCGAAACAGCGCCCGGCAGCGCTGCGTTTTTTGATCGGTAATGAATTCGCTGTCAACACGCAATTCATTACTGGCGATCTGAAAATACGGCGTAACTGTATGCCAGAAATTATTAAGCGGATCATCCGGAATAGCGATATATTTCCAGGCGGCATCATCTATATAAGGGGGATCATCGGCGTATGTCTGGATAGCCCAGATGCCGTTCAGGCAAATGCTTTCCCGGCCTGCGGTCCGCTTTTTTACGGAATGAGCCATATCCCAAATGCCTTTATTTACCGCAGGTGCGTCCGCATTATCAAAACCCGCAGGTATAGGATATTCTTTTGCGCCGTTACCGATACTGAACGATTTCTTGGAAATCGGCCGCTTTTCCTGCAGAAATCCGATATAATATTTTTCAACCGATACATGAGAATTTATTGTTCCTTTAAGATAGCATTTATTAAAGTTTCTTAAATTATCAATATCGCCTACAGCAATATTAAAATTTATATATCCTTTCCGCCCGGTGTTATAATGCGGGAATAAATTCAGAGCAAGTTTTGCTTCAATTACATAACCTGGAGAAGGTTTTTCCTGTATTGATAAGGAGGATTCTTTAGAAGTAATTTCGCAGCCTGAAGGCTTGATTTCCGTTTTTTGCCCTTTATCGTTGTTATATAAAATAAATATTGAAGCCTTAGCGCCGGAATTTTTATCCCCCGGTAAAAGTAAAATCTGACAATCTCCAGGCAGCCAGGAACGCGATTCCAGCTCATGTCCGGTCCATGAAATAAACAGCTCGATGAAATCACCATTCCAGATGGAGTTCCCGACCGGAGCCATGGGTGTGTCATCAATGATTTCACCATAAATATATAAAAAGTCAGAGTCGATTTTAAGAGATATTCTGCCGGAAAGATCATTTCCCCCGCGCCACTTGTCAGATGCTTTAAAAAATTGATTTGAATTATTAAAGCCGAAGTTAAGATATTGAGGCGCATGCCAGCCGTGCAGGTTGTCAACCCAGCCGAAATCCCTGCCATTGCCGTCGATTATAATGCCGGTTGATTTTTCTATGACATAATAATCATCATCGCTCAATTTAACCTCCTCCGAATTCGCGGCACCGGAGAGTTCCCGCAGGGAAAGATCATCGAGGTAAACAGTATTATTCGCGTCAGCCGCGCACAATGATAAACAGGGATTTTCTATTTTCGGGGTGAACTGGAGAATAACTTTTTCCCATGAGGGCCTGGCAGCATATGGGGCAATTCTATATAGGCATTGGGCCCTTTCATTGTCTAAGATTAAAAGACTGACTTTGCTTTCAATATCGGATTTGATATACGCTTCCAGTATATACGATTTGCCGGTCTTGAGTTTAAGTATAGTGTGAGCCTCGCCCCATTGCCCGGATGCTGCCACTTTCAGGATATATTTGCCTGTGCCTCCGGTACGGCTTCCTTTCTCGGCGGAAATGCTGCATCTTACACCTTTCCAGCCTGAAGTGTTTTCCGCTTCACATTCGGAAATCAAGGCGCAATTGGGGCTTTGAAAAAAATCGCAGGCTGCTTTTACCGGGCTGTCCTGCGTCCCGGGAACTGATGCCGGCATACCTTTCGAAACCTTTTCCAGCGCAAAATCATCAAGAAAATAATCATTCATACTATTATTAACAGTAGCGAATATCAGAGATTTTTCCGGTTGAATGCTCTCGCAGATATTAAGCTGCCCGTTTAGCTGTGTCCATCCGGTTGCATTTACTTCGGCTATGGCAAGCGTTTGTCGCATATTTTTATCTGCAACTGTATATTCAAGCACCAGCTGTGCCTGGGCCTTTCCTTCTGGAATTTTTACCCATACAGAAGCTCTATATACTGCATTATTTTCTATAATAATTTTCTGTTGGGCCAGACCCCAGGATTTTATTTTATTATATACTTTTAACGCTTTTTTCCCGGTATGTTTTTCTTTTTCGATCGGTATAATAGGTGCACCGCTTGCTGTCCAATCTGCTGCATCTTGTTCAAAACCGGGGTTTTTCACAAGATTTGTGCTTGCTTTCGCTCCGGCCAAGCCAGGTTGAAGATACAAAACAACAGTTAGTGCGCCTGACAAAATAAATCGGATTACTTTTTGAATAATAAATACCACTATTGTTCTTACAAAAACCTTCATCCGACCTCCTCGTTTATATCTAAATCTTTTTGATATCTATTATATTAACTAAAGAATCAAAATTGTTATTACTTGTTTTTACGTACTACTAATCCTCCCGTTAATCTATATTATATGCAAAATCCATCCTTCATTCTCCATATCACAACAGTACAATCTCCCTGCGAGCAATTAATAATCTCATAATCACCGAAATCTGCCGGAATCAGCGCGCTCTGGAATTTTTCAATTTCTGTAAAACGATCAGGAAATTGTTTGGAACGAATAACTGCCCGTGTGCCGACAGTAAGCGTCATTGCCTGCAGGAATTTGCCTGCTGTAGTATACTTTGCGCTTTTTTGAAAATGAAGACGCTCGATCTCAAAAGGCATCGGCCCATAGGAAGAATAGCGCTCCAGTGAAAATTCTTTATTCCACTCGACAACAAACGGCCTTGCCCGTAAATGCTCTTTGACCCATGATTCCCGGCACCACTTGTCATTGTCGAGATAGTGTTCAAGCTGCATATTCATGGGTCTTCCGGTCATGTTTTTTTTTCTGTCATCCCAGGTCGGACGCATGAAATCATATCCGAAAAATGAATACTCGCATCCGCATACACTGGGGCAAGTATCCATTTCCAGAACCATCTGATTGCCGCCGTGGCCGTGGGTTGTTCCCGGAGGGATGAGAAAAAGATCACCGGGAACTGTTTCCCAATTGGCAATGAATTCTTTCCAGTCAGCAATCGGAGTTTTATTTTTCCAGGAGTTTTTAATTTTATCTTCCCATTGTTCCAGATCAGCATCTTCTTTAAAACCCATCCAGGTATTCGCGCCTTTATACGCTTCAGCTATATAATAGGTTTCATAACGGCCAAGCGGCTCATTAAAATGCTCCTTAACATATGCTGATGAAGGATGATTGTGTATGGGCATACTCGTCCGTTCCGCAGGCTGCGTTTCAGGAAAATAACCGTCATCAAGCCATACTTCCACCGGAATTAATCCCGGGCATCTTTCATGCACAGCTTTTCCAACAAATGCCTCGCCGTGTTTAAGCAGCAGATTGCCTGAAGGCATGGTAAAAATAATATCCGGCGCAACCTCAACCAGCATACTCAAATNNGAGCTCCGGCCAGGCGGTTCCAGGCATTGCATTCCAGTCCGGGAATATTCCATAAATCGCGATAACGGTACGCTCCCCAGGGGCCGGGTGAATATGTTTTTATCTGCTTTATCGGTTGTCTGGATAGCGTTTCCATTATTGTCCAAAAAACAGTCTTCGGGACAAGTACAAGCCGCCTGGAGTCAATCGCTTCCAGATAAAAATCAATCTTTCCCATTATATCCTGCTTGTGACGGTTAAGGAGATAAAAATCGCAGTAGTAATATTCTTTCCATCCGTAATCAGCTTTTGGTTCTGTCTGGCCAAAGGGAATAAGCCGGCCATCCCACATATCCCAAAGCATCGGGTCAGCTGTTTTATCGAAATAGCACATTAAATCATAATTTTCAGCAAGGCTGCGGCACAGGGAGGCGCAGCCGTATACAATTAATACTGAAGGGGTAGATTTAGCGTTTTTATGAATTTTAAGACGTTCAGACATGGCAGTTAGCGCTGTCATATCCAGAATGTCATCTATGGTACCAGTGCTGTTTACTTTCCCGAAGGACGGATCATTGCTCAGATAAGGCTTTTTATATGCATCTATTTCTTTAGAAGCAAGAAAAAGCATGGCCGTATCACTGAACTCAGCTTTGATATTTAACCGAGTGAATGCAGCTTTCATTTCTTTTATAATGCTGTTCCAGGCCACGCCGTACCAGCCATCCATGCTAATAGTAATACCAGAAGATTTTTTTTTACATATTTCCTGCGCAGATTTCGCAACAGCATTACAGGAAGCAGTTAAACCAACGCTGATTTCATCTTGCATGTTTTGAGGGATTTTTATTTTATTCTCGGCATTATTACGGTTCTCATAGATCGGCATTTTGTTTTCCTTATAAGTTATCTATATCGTTTAAGGTGTTTCGTGAGAATCAATGACTTACTAATAATAATCAATTTTTTAGGCAGGCAATAAAAATAAATTGCATAATATATGTACAATATTGCGTTTTAGAAATTTTTTAAAAACAGCATCTTATTGCGTTGGGTAAGACCATAATCACAACAGATAATACGGAAATTATCTGCAGGTTGCGCTCAGTTACGTATGATTTTTTTTCTGAAATCCGAAGGAGTACTTCCGGTAAGGGATTTAAAAATTCGATGGAAATAGGAGATATTATTATAACCAATCTCACAAGCTATACGGATTATTGAATAATTGGTGCCTGAAAGAAGTTCTTTGGCCTTGTCAATCCGTTTTTGATTGATGTAATCCGGTATGGAGTATCCAATCATCCGGTTAAAAATTGCAGAAATATAAAATTTACTCAACCCGGTTTTTACAGCAACAGCATCCAGCGTGATGTTTTCATATAAATTTTCACTAATAAAATTGAGAATACTTTGTACGGTTGAATATTCACGTGAAAGATGCGGGATTATCCGGCGGTATTCCAGAAGAACAGAATGCAGAAGCGAAAAAAAAAATGATTTGATAAGTTCATTAATTCGTTCAGAAGGGTGAGCAAAGAGACGACTGAAATAATGTACCAGATGGAAACCGGCAGCCAGAATCCTCTGGAAGTCGGCATCGGCAATATGAATTTTATTTTCAAAAACCTTGTCATTCCTGAAAAACGGCTCGAAAAACATCATATCTAAAAATATTTTATCCGGCAGCGAGAGAGTAGCAGTGCTTTCGATTATTGAAGGCAAAAAACAGATAAAGATAACTTTCAATTCATCATCCGGCATAGGAATAAATCTGTGAATAATATGGTGATTGATAAATACCACATCCCCTGTTTGAATATTAAAGGTTTGATTACTCCCTTCGTGCCTTCCATGGCCTTTGGTAACAATGGCAAGTTCTATAAACTGATGAATATGCCGGTTTTCCTTTTCATCAGGCAGGTATTCTTTATATAACACAGCAAGTTTTAAATCGCTGAATTTTTTATTTAAAGCGATCAAATCGTCATGCTGTCTTATAAATATTTTTTCCCAAACCGTATTAAACTCTTCTGATGAAAAAATATCAAAAATGTGAAAAACCGGATCCGTTTTCATCTGCAATTTTTTTAATTATATAAGAACTTTAATAACATAATAGAATTTTCTTCTGTAATTTGTAAAAATTATACTTCTTTTTTTATCAAAAATCAATTAATCGTAAATTCGATCGATCATGTTTATTTAAAATTTTAATGAACCGGTACGCATATCTCTCGTTATGGCATAGACTGTTTTAAATTTGACTTTTTACTTAAGGCGAGTGCCGAAAAAGAAGCTAAACGAGCTTTCTCTATACCCAAGATGTTCGCAGGGCCTTGTAGATTATTTAGTGTACTCATTGATTCTTTGATTAAAAATATTACAGTTTCTTTTTGTTTTCATAGGTTTGCAATTAATAACAAATTTTCATTAATTATTTGGCCGCGCTACATTTTTTCCGGAAACAAACTTTTTATAAAAAACATAAATCATTACCGGAATAAAAATAAAATACAGGCCCGGACCGGAAACAAATGCCCAGATTTTTTTTGAGGAATAAAAAGCCGTATAAAAAACCGAAGCAGCGTGAAGTATAATAAAAATTATAAATAAAATAATGGTTTTTTTAAGCATTACTGCAGCCATGGGATTAAGTTTATATTCAGCCGGCATCATGCGGCTGAAATAATTAATCATGACCGTATCGGGCGCCATTACCAAAAAGAGCAGATAAAATATCATAATAATTTCAATAATACCGGGTTTGATTTTAAAAAACAGCTCGTTCCGGGCGGTTATGGAAATTACTCCCATTAAAATAATCAGTCCTGTATCAAGCAGTATAAAATAATCAATTGATCCGCTTGAATAATATCCATATGCCGTTTGCACAGCAGCAGCGGTAATTGCTGCTATGATGGAAATAACCGGATTATTGAATATACCGTCAACCAGAATATATACCATAATCGGCAGCAATTGAAAAAGTATAAAAAAAATACTCATAAGATACCTTCCGGAAAATATCAGTATAATCTTTGATTATCTGCCTGTCAATTGGGTGTGAATTTTTTTATTTCTTGGGTAAACAAAACAGCAAAGTATATTTTTGATAAAATTATAAAAATAAATTCTCACGGGAAGTANNCTTTGGCAAACGGATAAAATCAGGCTTATTGGGAATACCCAGCGAGACTTGTCCGGAGCTTCGACGGGCAAGATCACTGCTTTGTGGTATAAATATAGACACGTACCCAAGAAAAAAAATCGCGCCTCCTGTCAATATAATGATTGAATAAAATTAATTTATATACTATAATAAATACATCAAAGATCAGGAGAACCTTATGAAAATGGTATTTGTTTTTATCGCTGTTTTTTTTACCTTGCTGCAGGCCCAATTTTCAGGCACTATAGATATTGTATCTGCTGAAAAAGCCATTTCCAACTATAATTACCAGATAGAAATGAATAATAAAATTATAACATATCTGAAAGACGTAAACACTCAGAAAAAAGCCATATTTGATAAATCCGTTACCCTGTTAAAAAAAGGACAAGATCTGCTTGCCCGTATTCAAAAAGAACTTGATATTTTGCACGAAAACTGGAGAACATGCCCTGATTACAAGCTGAAAAATGATTTAACCGGTACAATACTAAAAATGCAGGATGCCTATGCCAAAGCCAATAATAAAAACGGCGAGCATAATATTAATATGATCAATTCCAAAAGAATTATCGAAGCTAATGAAGCCCGTATAAAAAAACTGACCGAAGAAAACGAATTTTATCAATTCAATAATGACGCCCTGGCAAAACGGATCGATTACACCAAAAAATTCAGATCCGATATGGAAGGCAAAATAGGCAGCGGCGGTTCACTTATCAGCGAAGCCGACAACTTTATTAAAGAATAAATACTTTCTGTTCTGTCCGGCCTGATATCTGTTTTAAGCACTTCCCGGTAATATTCTGAAAACTGCATGAGAAAAATATAATGCAGATTCCACAAATCCTCGAAAAACAAAAACAACTTGGAAAAATAATTGTTTTTACCAACGGCTGTTTTGACATTCTGCATACCGGGCATTTGCGTTATTTAACCGCGGCCCGTAAACTCGGGGATATTCTGGTAGTGGGATTAAACAGCGATGAAAGCGTGCGCAGATTAAAAGGCAAAGATCGGCCGGTAAATCCGGAAACAGATCGGCAAGAACTGCTGCTGGGACTCAAACCTGTAGATTATGTGATTATTTTCAGCGAAAACGACCCGTGTAATCTTATTGCCTGTCTCAAGCCGGATATTCATGTCAAGGGCGGAGACTATTCGTCTGAAAAACTTCCGGAATACAAAATTGTAAGCGGTTATGGCGGCCGGGTGATAATATTGCCTTTTCATGNNCCTTCAATTTCCACCAGCCAGCCCGGACGGCATACGCTCCCGGCTACGGCAATAACCGGAATAGTCCGGGAAACTTCCTCCCAGATTACATCAAGTACGGCATCATAAGACGAAGGGTCTCGCAGATAAACAATTAAATATGCCATATCCGAAAGATCGGCGCTCTGCGCTTCTAGCAGGGCCCTGATATTTTCAAGCGTACGTCTGGTCTGTTTTATAGTATCGCATTCGTGCAGTATGTTTCCATGGCTGTCAATACTCGCTGTTCCTGAAATATGCATATGCGAACGATCGCCGAAAACAATACGCGTGCCGCGTTCAAAAGTGACATTATAATTGATTGTGGGGCAGAGATTTTTTAAAGCCTCCATGCGTATTATCTGTTCTTTTTTAATTCCTGACCAGGAAAGTGCATCCATGGATACCAGGGTATTGACCAGTCTGGATTTTCCTTCAATGCCGGTACTGGCAATGTACCTGGTTGTGCTGGTTAAACCAGCTTTCTGGAAAAATTCGCGGCGGGCGTCAACCATGCCCTGATAATGATTATCTATATCGCGTACATAGATCCAGGTACGCAGGCAGTTGTCAAGCAGGTTCATGGATTTTCGTTCCAGCAAAGATGTATAGGAATCGAAAATCTCCCTGGTCTGCGCTGCCGAATCGAGTACTCCTTCGCCGCTGAAATTTCCGGTATAGAGCATGGAATAATTTTTACCTGTGAGTTCCACACCGTTCCTCCAGCGGTCTTTACTGAGAGAAAGATGTTTTTTCCGGCAGCTGCGTTTTTTACCGGGCAGTACAAAATAATTGAATAAAGTAAGATAACTGGTATCAAGCGGAGCCTGCTGTATTACAGATAAAGCGCCGGTGATGCACTCGCTGTAAATTTTTGATTTCAGCAGAAGATCCCGCTGATTGGCAATATCGCTTACATAAAAACGCGAGAAAACCAGGGAAGAAAGCGGAAGAGACAATTTGGCAAGAGCGCTGTTGAAATTCAGCCTGATTTCTTCCAGGGATTTTTTAAAATGAGAAGTTGGTGCGGTTTTAAGCACTAAAAAATATTCATCGTTTCCTTCTTCAGTGCTGAATGACGAATAAGTACTGCGTTTTTCAAGTTTGGATGAGAACATGTATTATCCTTTTTATAATGCCTTCTGCCCGGGGATAAGAATTATTTTATCCGGTATAGATAATTTGTAGGATTATATCATAAATTAGTTCAAAAAACCGGCGAGTGAGAGGGGGCGCTTAAAAAATCCCGGTTTTCTGCTTTAATATGGAAATATTTATCTCACAAATTTCCACTTGTATTTTTGTATCAACTCAGATTTTATAATTTTTAGCACGAAGAAAATATTATAAATAGTTAAGAAAT
>DNNS01000602.1 GCA_003497555.1 Spirochaetia bacterium | reverse complement strand
CCAGTTCAAAGGTATTTTTAGCCTGCGCTTCATCTCCGGTTTTAATGTAGCATTTGGCCAAATCAATATAACTGTCCGCCCAGGTGGAGTTCAGTTCTATGGCTTTGGTGTAGAGCGCGGCGGCTTCTTTATAGTTACCGCTGTTAAAATGAAGTTTGGCCAGATTATGGGCAGCCTGATGATTTTCTCTGGCTTTCATGGAGTTTTGATAATATACAGCCGCCTGTTTACTGTCATTTTTTTTTTCGCTGATTACGCCAAGATTAAAAAGAATTTTTTCATCGTTTTTAACCTGCACGGCTTTGCGGAAATATTCTCCGGCCTGCTCGTAATTTTTTTCGCTGTTATAAATATCGCCTACGGCAGACAGCGCATAAAAGTAAGAATTAACATCACTGCCGATACCGGGATTTTTGAGCGCTTCGGCGAAAGACAGTTTGGCGCTGGCTGGATTTTTTTCCATACGGAAAATATTGCCCAGGTTGATATATGCCTGGTAAATACTGTTGTCGTATTTAAGGGCTTTGCGGTAAAAGTCCCGGGCTTCATCCAGCAGCTGATTGCGGAATTTTATATTGGCAATACGGTAATAGGCATAACCCAGGGACGGATCGTATTCTACAGCCCGGTAATAATGTTCTTCTGCCTTGCGCCGATCTGTATTATTGTAAATTTCTCCCATGTTCAGCCAGGCATTGGCGTTTTTGGGATCATTTTCAACAGCCTTGCGGCTGGAGGCAAGAGCCTGTTCAGGCTGATTTTTTTTCAGATAGGATGTACCAAGCCAGGAGTGGGCCTCGGCAAAATTCTCGTTAAGCTCCACTGCTTTGCCGAGGTTTTTAACAGCATCGTCGAGTTTATTTTCAGCCAGAGCTTTGCGCCCCTTGTTATAAAATTCAATAGCCTCTTTTTTTTTAGGATCGTCTCCGGGACGGGCCTCCAGTTTTTTCAGCGGGTCGTCAGCCGAGGGAGATTTAGTGTCTGTATACATGGGAGGAATGGCATCAGCGGGTTGTTTTTTGTCTCCGGAATCACCCTGTTCCCGTGAAGCCCTGGCATCTTCAGAGGCTTTCTTTTCATATTGATCTTTAAATTTTTTATAACGGTCATAATAAAATTCCGCCAGATCAAAATCGCCTTTTTTTTTATATAATTCAGACAGCTTCTGATAATTTTCAAATTCCTCCGGATATTTTTTACTGAGTTTTATATAATATTCTATCTCTTTTTCACCCGCGCCTGATGTCCTTAAACTATAACGGTACAGGGCTGCACCGCCGGCCATAGCCAGCACTGCAGCCAGGGTGATCAGCAGGAAAGTAGGCTTTTTGTTTTTTTCGTTTTCAGCAGCCGCAGGTGTTTTTTCCTGCCGGGTAGCTGTTTTCTGCTGTTCATTTAAGCTGATTTTATTTTTCGGCATATCTGTCACTTCTTGTTTTTTTTTGGATTTATTATACTATGTCTCTGGAAAAAATTAATATGAACCGTACAGGCGGGTGCCAATTNNTTGTCCGTTTTGTCAGAAACAAAGCGGACAAAATCATTGCTGATCGGGATAGACGCGTACTCAAGAAAAAAAATCATACCCCATACAGGCTGCGGGCGGATTATAACCCGATGAAATTATTCAAAACAGGAATTGCCGTATTTATATTGTTTTTTGACCGCCGGGTATCATCATGAGGCACACTATACTGATTTTTTTTAATTATTTCCGGCTGCATTCTATAAAACTTTATTGGATTTTTGCCACTATTTTTTCAGTTAATCTGCTGATTTCATTGCAAACGGAAATTTTCAGAAGTTATTCAATATTAACAGCTGTATCTTCGGCTGTGACAATTTTACTGATAGCTGTTCCGGTATTCAGAAATTTATTTTCCGGCCTTTCCGTATTACTTCCGTCTTATTTTGGCATGAGCGCCGGTTTGGCTGCCATGTCCCTTGCGCAATATAAAACAGACTCTTTAATGCTATACGGAATTTTATTTACAATAAACGGCCTGGTATACCCTGTTCATATTTTTATTCATTATCACCGCAAACGTAACCTGTTCCGGGCGATTTTTGATCATACGGATTCCTGCGCTGCAGGTGTTTTTACCGGTACGGTTTTAATAGCCAGCCTTCTGCCTTTTAACGGTAAATCGTTTGAGGTGCACGGAATTTTCTGCATGATCAGCATGTTTTTTTCTTTAACAGCATCTTTACTGATTTTTCCTCATATACTAAAAAAAATAATGCCGGCTTCAGCCGGCAGCAGCAGAAATAATACATTTTCTTTAATAATCGGCCTGATGTTAATTATAGCTGCTCTGTTTATACCGGTTTTTGCCGGAAAGAATTTACCTGAAACAACGGATTTTTCCAGTTATATTTTTAATGTATATGATTATTTTCCTGTTACTGTAAATCTTTTTATTAATGCCGCTGCTGTTTCCGGCAGTATTTTAATTGTAATTTTTCTGGCATTTGGAGCTTTCAGGCCGGTACTCTCGGTATTTCTGTCAGCAGGCATATATACAGCCGTCATGTTGTTTTTTACTTCAAGAATAAAAATTTTTATTCTGCCGGTATTTGTACCGATAACAGTTTTCACAATACAGCTTATTATTATTTCCGTACAGACTGCAAGGGATCATCTGATTTTAAAAAACAATTACTCCGACACGGGAAAAACAGCCGTCTGGTTTCTCGAGATTTTGTTATTTCCGTTTCTGCTGTTTTATTTTTCCATGCATTGCGGTTTACTGACTTCTATACTGTACTCATTAATTTGTATTATAATATCAACAATAGAAATAATATTCTTGACTCCGCTTATTACCGGGTTTCTATGCAGGACAGAAACCGTTATTCATCCCGGACAGCCGCTTTCCCGTTATAAGGCATATAAACTGGCCGCCCGATCTTTTATGGGTTTCGGCCCTGAACTGCGTATTCGTTTTTCTGTCAAAAACCGGGTAGAAAATTTTTACGCACGCCTTCACGAATTAGCCGCCCAAGATGCAGTAATCACTGATTTGGGCGCAGGCTACGGTTTTGTATCGTTAATGCTTTATGCCATGTCTCCGCAAAGAAAAATAACTGCTGTGGAATACAGTCCGGATTTACTGCTTAATATAAGCTTAAATCCTCTGGCTGAGAGATTTACCTGTATAAATGCCGATGCAGCCCAATATATGCCTGGCCCCAGTGATTTTATAATCTGCATGGATGTTCTGCAGTATATACCCGGGTGTGACCATTACCGTATTATCAGCCGCTGCTGCCAGGCTCTGAATCCCGGGGGAATTTTTTATCTGCGCACGGTT
>DNNS01000633.1 GCA_003497555.1 Spirochaetia bacterium | reverse complement strand
TTACCTTACGAATTTTAATCTACAGCCGGATTAATCTCCGTTGACGGTATGTGTTTGAAGTCGGTATATCCGCCCAGGTTCTGCATGGCCTGTTCCGCCTTAACCAGCTGATCCCAGATATAGTAAACATTGAAATTACCGGGTTTTTTGGGATACGGCGGCCAGCGGCCATCGGAATTTTCCGCACAGATCAGATGAAACCATGCTTTCTGATATAACAGTTCTTCTTCAAACGAACGGGGAGCATTTTTAATTTTTCGGAGTTTTTCCGACAAAAGCCTGCAGTAGGGGTCAAGCGCCAGGGCGGATGGAGTCATGGCCCAGGCCGTGGCGTATGTTCTGTGCCAGGCCATATCTTTTTCAATCAGTACAGGCTCATTTTCAATCAGCGGCAGATTATCTACCGATTCGTCAACCCTTGCCAGTTCCCCCCGTTCCAGAAGATGATCGATATAAACGGATAAAAGCTTGATGGCATCGGGGTTTTCATCAAAAACCTGGTGCTTGCCGTAATGCTTGAGAAAAAAATATCCGGTAGTGCCTACATATTCGGCATCTTCCGCATAACAGATTAAAAATCCCTGTTTTTTTTTCCCGGACCAGTGATCTATTTCCCTGACTACATCATTCAGAGATACGGTAATTTTCTGGCTGTCATCAACCGGTATATTGTTGGTAGACATAAGATAATACAGGGTTTTACCGCTAATCCGGTCGCTTCTGAACACTCCTTTCATGCCGTTTCCAAGGCTTACAGGATAATGCAGTGTATTGGTATCAGGATCAACATCGTACCACGGCATGTGGCTTCCGTCTTTTCTCGTTTTATCCGTATTTTTTTCAATAGCAGCTATCTCCGGCCGGGTGGAAATAAGATAGCCGTCCCAGTCAAGATTCATAATATCAAAACCGGCCTCGCGGTAAATTTTCGGGACATCGTCATTCCAGCAGCATTCAGGATTCCAGGCGGTGCGCGGCAAAATACCAAGATGACGCTTATAGGTTTGCATGGAAAAGAGACAGGATTTTACCGCATCGTCATAATGATAATTGGTAATTATAGAATGCGCATAGGGAGAACCGATAAACTCACAGGCGCCGCTGTCTATGGATTTTTTTAATTTAACAAGCACATCAGGCGTATGCACAGCCATCATATCAATGGTAAAACCGGATGCTTCAAAACAATATTTGCAGTTTTTATATTTTGACGAGAATAAGTCGAATATTTTCTCGTAACTTTTTCTGATTACAAATTCGAATTTTTCCGGCCGCAGGCCCGAGTAGTGCAGATTGGCATGAAAAACCATTATGTATTTTTGTCTGGTCATAAGAGTTCCTTTTATATAAAGTCAGTATAACTGCTGTTTCAGCTGTGGTTATGTTGGCTTTTTTTCTTATAGTTTATAGTTTAAACATGCTATAATTATAATATGAAAACAGAAAATGATATTTGTAAATATTCTTTTTATATTTGCCAATATTTAATAAGAAAACATGGCGCCAGATGAGGCTTGATCCGGTTTTTAAACTTTTTCAGATACCCGACAAAAATACCAGTGTGGCGTTTTTTAAAAAATACATGCGCCGGGAAAGCAGGGAAAAAATCTCGCTGTCCGATTCCCTGAAAGATGTCAAGTGCTATCCTGTATATTATTCGCCTCCGGGGAACATTGTGGAGCCGCTGCACTCGCACGATTTTTTTGAAGTAATTATTTCGGTACTTGGAAAAGGTTTTCATGTCATTGATAATCATGCGCCGGTGCCGATATCTCCCGGCGAAATTATAATTGTCAATAATCACAGCAGGCACAGAATAGAACGCGATTCGGATGATTTTGAGGTTATGAATATTTCCTTTCTTCCGTCGGCGCTTGGCTATTCCGACCGGCTGCTGATTGACAATAATATGCTGAGTTTTTATGCGCTGCTTCGGCCCTTTAACGAATACAGCAGACAGGGAGAGTTTATCAGGCTGAAACCTGAAAGCAAAGCATTTAAAAAAATTCTTTTTATGAGTTTTTATATAATAGAGATGTTTTTTAAGAACAAGATTCTTTATACCGATGCTATGGGCGGTTTGCTGAAAAATATTATTATGATCATATCCGAAGAATTAAAATCCGGCAATAATAACTCTCATGCTTTTGTAATTGATGTGCTTAATTATATTAATCTGCACTACCGTGAAAAAATCAGTTTAAGGGAAATTGCCGCGAAAACCAATCTTTCGCGGACATATTTTTCCACGGTTTTCAACAAGGTAACAGGTAAAACCCTGAATGTTTACATCAATGAACTCAGAATACAAAGCGCCCGGGATCTGCTTATCACGACTAATTTAACAATCGGCAGAATTGCTTTTGAAACCGGTTTTGAGGACATTACCCATTTCAACCGGGTTTTTAAAAAAAATACGGAATATTCTCCCCGCGAATACCGTAAAATAAAAAAAATGATTAATCCCGAAAAACAAGGGCAAGAAATCGTTTTTAATTAGAACACGCGACTAATTGATTAATAAACTACCACCAGAGCTGGTGGTTTTCTTTTGGGTGATAAAGTCAGCTGCCGGAAAATGCCTGATAATTAAATTTTTCCAGCTCATAAATTTCGTATCTGTTTTTTTTAGCAAGCTTTGATAATTCGGGAGAAAAAAGCTTGGCAAATTCTTCAATTACCCGTAAAGCTTCACAGGCGCGTCCGCAGTTACGGATAAAAATATCAGCCGGGCCGCTGCGGCAAATTTCGCTGGCTGCAGAGGAATTTTTCAGTACATCATTACAGCTGTCGCGTTCCGAGAGAAATTTTTCAGTAAAAGGCGCAATATACGCCTGACTGGAAGAAAAGTCATGCCTGATGGTTTTGAATTTTGCGGATAAAACCGCATCGTTCCGGTAAAATCGGAATAGTTCTTCTATAACCCTGAGCGCTTCGCGCAGCCGGTTAAGATTTGCGTCAACTGTACGGTAGGCGCTCACACTAAAATCAGGGTAAAGAGAACAATAAAAATGATCACCGGCCAGGAAAGATAAAAACGGAGTTTGACATTTTTAAAATAATATATGGCAAATACTGCATTTAATATGGAAAAGGCATAAGCATAATATTTGAATGAAAATAAAGCCCCCTGATAATCGGCCGATAAAGCGGTTATTATCATTATCAGTAATGAAAACGGCAGGGCGATGTGCTGCAGCAGATCGGATTTTTTAACTGCTTCAGCAGAAAACAGTTGCAGTAAAACGGCAAAACCTGCGGCCATAACGCCTGCTAACACCAAAGCAACAATGGACAAAATAGATGGTTCCTCGGAATCAAGCACACCTGCCAGATGCAGAAAAAACACTATGGATGGAATAATTACCGGTATTACTTTCTGCATGAATACACTGCGCCGGGTTCCGTAATTCTGAAAAAGTATATCATTTTGGCCATGATCGGTTATTTCCTGAATTTCATCCAGGGTATTGGCGGCTAAAATAAAAAGCGTAAAGATCATGGGAAAAAACAGAAAAAACTTGTAAGCCCATTGGGTAGAATCTGGAATGGTAATAACATAAATCAGCGCAATACCCGGGAAAGCCGCTGTAAGTAAGATACTGCCGATTTTTTCAATTTTCTGATTAATAAAGTTTTCATCTTTATGCATTTTCCAGATTTTATAGCCATTAACAGCCATTCCGCCTATTGATGCCAGTAAAAGTGTAATGCTGGCTATGGCCATTACAATACCGATACCGGCATTTTCACCGGCGCTGATGCCGGATATAAAATACGGAATCATGCTGAAACCAATGTAATCCATTTCATCTGTTGAGTGCCATAAAAGAGTGAATGATATAAAAGACAGAAAAAAAACAATGAGCGCCATAACAGCATAGGTAAATCTGGTAGAATTCTTCATATAGACTCCTGCAAATAATACATTTTTGACGTTTACTCTTCAAAATTATAGCTTGAAACCAAGATATTATCAAATATGGGGTATGATTTTTTTTTGGGTACGCGCCTATATTTTATCTACAGAAAATACTTGATATCATGGCGCTTTCTTTTTTTTTACTTCCCGTGAAAATTTATTTCTATAAATTTATCAAAAATATACTTAAAACCCCGCTTCTGTGTACTAANNCTAAAATTTAGTATACAGGGGCGGGCTTTATTGTTTTATTTACCCAAGAAATAAATTTGCACCCTCAAATATGTTAAAAATCATTTTTCACGCTACAATATAAATAATGGCTGCCTCCATTAGGAAAAACTGGTTTTATAACACTCTGCTGACCGGGCTTAATATTATTTTCCCGCTCCTGAGCTTTCCCTATGCTTCCCGTCTGCTGGGGCCTGAAGGAATAGGCTCTGTAGGTTTTGCCCAGTCTCTGGTAAATAATTTTATTTTTATCGCCTGCCTGGGCATCCCCTTATACGGAACGCGCGAAATAGCACGGGTAAAAAATGATCCTGAACAGCTAAACCGTACTTTTTCCGAACTGCTGCTTGTTAATATCTGCGCCATGCTCCTGGCCTTTCTCTGCTATACGGTGCTGATTTTCATGGTTCCGCGCTTTTATGAAAAACGGGTACTGTATTTTGTTTTTGCTTTTTCCCTGGTATCAAGCGTCTGGTCTTATGACTGGCTTTTCCGGGGGATGGAAAATTTCCGTTTTATTGCCGGCCGTACTGCGGTTATTAAACTGCTTTCCCTTGCGCTGCTTTTTATACTGGTTAAAAAACCCGGTGATTATATCCGTTATGCGCTGATTACGGTCTTTTCCCAGTCAGCCGCCAATCTGCTGAATTTTTTTGCCGGGAGAAAAATTGTACGGTTTACATTCAATAATCTATCGGTATACAGGCATTTAAAATTTATTTTTATCAGTTTTTTTATGGGAATTACAGTCAAGCTTTACGGAGAAATGGATAAAATAATGACCGGCCTTATATCAGGTGAAAAGTATGTTGGTTATTACAGTTTAGCGGAAAAAGCTATTCGTCTGCAGATTGCAGCTGCGTCTTCGTTTTCTGCAGTTCTGCTGCCCCGTATGTCGTATTTTTCCAGCATGGGAATGGCGGATGATTTTTCCCGGCTGATTGACAAATCGGTAAAATTCATGCTGCTCTCTCTTTTGCCCCTGGCGGTTTTTACCGGAATATTTTCCGATCAGATTGCCATACTTTTAGGGGGAAGCGGATTTTTTCCGGCGGCGCTTACCCTGCGTATTCTTTCCGGCATGCTTTTTTTTTCGGGATTTGCCAATTTAACCGGACTGCAGGTACTGTACGCCTCGGGCCGGGAAAAACACTATTTAATATCTGTGGCAGCGGGAATGATCATGGCGCTGGCTCTTAATTTTCTTTTAATCCCGCGTTATCAGCAGAACGGCGCTGCGCTGGGAACACTTGCCGCCGAAGCAGCCGGCTGTTTGATTCAGATTATCTTCGGGTGGAGTATGCTGAAAAATTCCCTGCTGCAAAAAAGCAATATAAAATATTTTGCTGCGCTACTGCCTGCCGCTGCTGCGGGCTTATATATACGCTTTCTGCTTGTTTCGGGGATTCTGCCTGCTTTTTTTTCTTCAGCGGGTATGGTCTTCAGCTTTGGAATTTCAGGCGCGGGTTTTGTTTATCTTCTTANNTGCTCTTCTGCTTGTTAATGAGCCGATCAGCAGGGGAATATTCAGGGCCATTACCTGTAAAATATCAATTTACTATAACTGAAAACAGCCAATGATAAAATTTTCCTGTATAATCGTTTCTTATAACTCCGGCGCAGATCTTGATGAATGCATAGGTTCGCTTCATGAAAAAAACGATATCGGGGATGATCTTGAAATACTGGTTTCCGATAATAATTCATCCGACAAAAAGCATCTTGAAGCTCTTGAAAAAAAATATTCTTTTTTACGCGTATTATACGGCAGTGATAATCCCGGTTTCGGCGCAGCCAATAACCGCGCTATCAGGGCCGCAAGAGGCGATATTCTCTTTTTTTGCAACCCGGATATAACCGTTAATATAATTTCTTTCCGTACCATTGAATCCCGTTTTTCCGCAAATCCTGAAATTATACTCGGATTCGGCATTTTTCAGCCGGACGGATCATTCTGCAAGCCGTTTAAATTTATTCCCGAACTTGATATTTTTTTCCCCCAGTCTTTTTACAGGTATTTTCACAGGCATTATAACCAGGAATTCTCGGCCTTACCGGCGTGTTTTTATATATCCGGCGCGGCATTCTGTATTAAAAAAAAATTAATTCTGGAAATCGGACTTTTTGACGAAAAATTTTTTATGTTTTACGAAGAAAATGATTTGCGGATGAGGCTGCTTCATAAAAAAAAATACTTTCCCTGCATAGAACCCTCGGTGTCTGTTTTCCATCACGAAGGACACTCCTACTCCATGGAAAGCGTTAACTGGTATGCCGATTCCTTTCTGCGTTACTGCAGAAAATACCGCAAACCGTATCTTTTTTTTATGCTCTGCCTGAAAATGCTTGCTGCCGGAATAATAAAAGCCATAATGATAAAAAAAAATTATGAGCTTAAACTTGTCAGCGCGTTAATCAGGCGTTTTTTTTCTTTCTTTAATCTTTTTAAAAAGCGGGAATTTGTATAGTTTAAGAGTGATTGTTAAGGGCGCAATTTTTCTTGGGTACGCGTCTATATTTAGTCTGCAGAAAATACTTGATATCATGGCGCATACTTTTTTTTTACTTTCCGTGAAAATTTATTTCTTATATTTTGTCAAAAATATACATTGTTTTGCATACCCAAGAAATAAATTCGTACCCACTCTGAATTTGACAATTGATAATATTTATTATATATTTTGTACTATTCTTTAATTAAAGGAGCATTGATTGCCAAACATTAAATCTGCTGAAAAACGCCTGCGACAGAATAAAAAGCGCAGAATCTATAACCTGGCCGCTAAAAATAAAATCAAGACTGCGCATAAAAATGTAGTAAAAGCTCTGGCCGGTAAAGATCGCGAAAAAGCCGCAAGCGAGTTTAAAAATTTTGTTAAAATTATCGACTCATCCGTCAGTAAAAAAATTCTTCATAAAAATAATGCCGCCCGCAAAAAATCGCGGCTTGCTCTTTTACTCAATAAAATGGCATGACTTTAAACAGCCTGATCGATAAAATTTATCAAAGGCTGTTTGAACGCATAAAAAAACACGAAATACGCTGGATCCTCAACTTTGTAATTGAAGAAACCAGGGCAGCGCTCTGCGCCGGAGAAGAGGTCAAACTTCAAAACCTCGGTACTTTCCGGCTCAACTACCGAAAAGGAAAAAAAGTCAGGCATCCGGCAACAGGAAAAATACACAGCCCCCCGCCTCATCATGCAGTCTGTTTCATCCCGGCCGGCAGTTTAAAAAAAATCGTACGTAATTATAAAAAAATCTGATTATTAAATGGGCGGTATATTATCTTCCCTGGCTGATAATTCTGTGTTTCTTATAGAAGGCGCAATAGAGGAATTTCAAGGGCCTTTATTTTCAGAAGAAGAATCCGCACTGGAGCATGCACTTCCCAAAAGACGCAGGGAATTTACAGCCGGACGTATCTGCGCTCATCTCGCTCTCAGGCAAGCCGGCATTCCGGATTTTCCGGTAATCTCGCGTAGTGACCGCACGCCGGTCTGGCCTTGCGGCATTGCCGGTTCCATTTCTCATACCCACGATTATTGCGCAGCAGCCGTAACCCGTAAATTCAGGGGAATCGGCCTGGATGTCGAAAGAATCGACAGATTCCATCAGGAACTTGCCCGGCATGTTTGTACCGAACATGAAAAAACCGAACTTTTAAAATCAATGCACCCTGATAAATTTTTAGCAGTATTATTTTGTTTAAAAGAGGCATTATTCAAAGCCTGGTATCCTTTGACCGGTATCTGGCTGGAATTTAATGATGCAGATATTTCTTTTGATTTATTTTCCGGTTATGCGGGAATAATAATTAACAAGAGCACCGGTTATGATTTAAAATTATCCGGGCGTTATGTTATTAACCGCGATCATGCCGGAGCAATTGTTACGGCCGAATAGTATTCTTTTTTTTGGCCAGCAGCCCGACCAGGGCGTTTAATACAATTATTGTTCCCAAATACGATAAACCTATACCCAAAAAAAGAATAAGCCCCATTCCGAAAAATCCATGCCAGCGGGCCAGCATCAGGGAAAAAAATCCGGTTAAAGTGGTTATAGAAGTAAGAAATAATGCCTTGCCCGTATGCCGGATAGCCAGCAGATTATCTGCTCCGCTTTTAATCTGCTGCATATAGTGAATGCCGTAATCAATGCCCATCCCGAGAATAAGAGGCAGCGCCATTACCATAATCGTGGTATAAGGCACTTTAATCAGAACAAGAATTCCATTCATAACCACGACTGCAAAAACCAGAGGCAGAAAAGAAAGCAAGACATAATCAACCCTGCCGAAAGCAACAACAACCAGAATAAGAACCGCCAGCAGGCAGAAGGTAAATACCCTGGGACCTTCTTTTTTTACTTCTTCAATGAGTACCCGGTTAAAAATAATAAGTCCGGTGGCTTCCGGAGCGGTTTTTATGACATCGCTGATGAATTCGGAGGATAACGGATTTTCCCAGGCGTCATCCCGGCTGTAAACAGTTGTAATATATCTGCCGTTTTTTAGATAACGGTTTTTTATTTCTTCCGGGAGTATTTCTTCGTCCAGTTCCGGCGGGAAAGCCATGCGGTTATAACGCTTTGCTAATATTTTTTTAACATTACAAAAATAATCCTTCAGCAGATCAGGATCCGTAGACATATAAAAACGCGAAAAATCCTTTACGGTTTTCGGTGGCAGCAGCCTGGCTATATGCCTGAAAACAATTTCTTCGCTGCTTCCGGCCTTAAAAAATCCGCCCTGTCCGGCAGTCTCCGAAAGAGTTTCAAGAAAATTTTTAATGGCCGGATAAATAACCATGGGATTCTCATTCGGGTCTGCTCCGGAATAAACATTGTCTGCAAGAAAACGGCGTTTTTCAATTTCGATTTCAGGCGGAGGAGCAAAAGAGCTGACGGATTCAATTACCGAAATATGACTGCTTTTAACGAGTTCCCGGTAGCGCCGCTGTTCCTGCTCCCGGTTTTCGGAAGAGAAAAAAAGCGCACCGTCGGAGAAACCGAAGCGTTTTATAATATCATGATGCAGAACCACCGATTCCAGCCCTTTCATTTCAAGATTAAGAAGATTGTAGTCAAAACGCATGAAGGGAATTGCCGCCAGTGACAAAACAAATACTGTCAGCGCAATTGTTACGGTAATTTTTTGTTTTTGAGCGGCAAACTGCAGAATGCTTTCATATAAAACAGCCGCCGCCCGGGACGGAGGCGATTTTTCCAGCCAGTTGGAAAATTTTAACAATAATGAAAACGGCTTTATACCGGGCAGAATAAAAAAAACAGCGGGAAACAGCGTAAAAGTGCTGATTAAAATAGCCATCATTCCTGTACCCAGCATAAAACCCAGTTCGCGGAATAAATCAAGATGTGAAATACTGATGATGTAAAAAGCGGCGGCAGTAGTAAGCGAACTGTAAAATATTCCCGGGCCGATACGGGAAGCTGCAGCCCGCGCTCTGTTTTGCGGAGATCCGCCGGTTTCGGCGATAAAGGCAGTAAGCATGTGGATAAAACTGTCAACTCCGAGGCCAAGAAGAATAATGGCAGACATACTGGTAAATAAATTAAGGCGGCCGAATACAGCATACATGACACCGGCATCATAGGCAATGGCAAGAGCCAGGATGAGCATGGCAATTACCGGTGCGAGTATTCTGCCGAAAGCGGCAACCAGGATAAAAAGAATAATAATAAAGGCATAATTGGAAAGACTTAGCGCATCGTTGATAGCGGTTTCCATTTCATCCTGGTTAATTACATGAATGCCGGTTAACCGGTACCGTACCTCGGGATTTTTTATTTTCAGTTCATTGATTTTTTGCCGTAAAAAAGGAACCATAACCCCGATGGAGTCAAGATCGTTTTCATCGCAAACCGGCTGGATAAAAACCAGAATCATGTGCTGATCTGCGGATATCGGATAAACCGCTGTCTGCAGCATGCGTTCTACTGCCTGGAAAGCTGCACGGCTGCTTCCGGAATTGCAGTAAACCAGCCGGTCGGTAATATTAAGCAGTACAAACATTTCATCAATGGCGCTGCGCGCAATTATTCCTTTCTTTCTGCCTTCTTTTATTTTTTGCGTTATGGCTGAAAATTGTTCGGCAAGCGGAGTTTTAATAAAATCTGCAGTCTGTTTGATTTCATTGGTAGACGCCAGCAGCAGTCCGTATTTATCAATAAAAGAACGGGGCAAGGATGCGCGTACATCGGAAAAGAAATTGGTATGACCGCGCAGAAGTGCAGCTAATTCTTCAGCCAGTGCAGGCAGTAAATCTGCTTTGTCGCTTTCAATTGCGCAGATTACCGGAGTAATAGATCCGAATTCTGCAGTAATTTTTTTAAATGTTCCTACATGCAGGCTCTCTTTAGGTACCAAATCTATCCAGGAGGGTTTTAGTTCGATTTTGGTTATAAAAAAAAAGGAAACTGCCGCAGCTATGACAAAAAAAGCAATCACTGCATATCTGTATTTTACTGAATAACAGGCTATTTGACCAAGAACATCCGGCAGATGGAAACGCTTCATTACAGCATTTATTATACCAAGATATTAACGCTTTTGCAAAAAAAAACAGGAGCGATGTTTTATTCTTTGCTGCGCGATTACAGTTTATCTGCAGAAAAGACTTGATATCATGGTGCATACTATTTTTTTACTTTGCGCTAAAATTTAGTACACAGGGGCGGGGTTTTTATTTTGTTTACCCAAGAAATAAATCGCACCCATTCGCATATTAAAATTTGACTTTTTCAAGCAGGCAAGATAAAATAACAAAACTTATAAAAGGAAATCTTTCAGGAGAAAGCATGTCAAGATATACAGGCCCGCGTAACCGAATATCAAGAAAATTCGGAATTAATCTCTGGGGCAGAGCAAAAAATCCTCTCGAAAAGAAAAAAAGTTCTCCGGGAAAAGCGCCCGGCAGAAAAGTTATGAAAAAATCTGATTACGGAATTCAGCTTGATGAAAAGCAGAAACTCCGGTATTACTACGGCTGTATCAGCGAAAAACAGTTCCGCAATACTTTTAAAAAAGCGCTGCAGTTAAAAGGCGATACCGGCGAAGAATTTCTCGGGCTACTCGAAAGCCGGCTTGATGTTGCAGTCTACCGAATGAATTTTGTTCCAACTATATTTGCCGCCCGGCAATTTGTAAATCACGGGCATTTTATGGTCAACGGTAAAAAAGTCAATATACCCTCTTTTCGTCTTAAACCGGGCGACGTTATAAGCGTGCGCGAAAAATCGCGGAAAAACAGTATCATACAGTCGCATATTGAATCACCCGAAAGAGATATTCCGGGCTATATAGAATTCGATAAAGAAAAACTCGAAGGTAAACTGGAACACATACCAAAGTCGGCAGAAATTCCATTCCCCTTTCCGTTAAATCAGATGCTGGTTGTAGAATATTATTCCAAATAAGCAGAAGAATCAGACACGCCGGTTATTTTCAACACCCAGTAATTTTTTTTTAATGCTNNCAGAAGCTACAACGCGGTGACAGGGGACAATTACCGCTATTTTATTCAGACCGCAGGCATTGGCTACAGCCCTTGCCGCCCGGGGCCTGCCGATTTTTGCTGCAAGTTCTTTATAACTGATCAGTCCGCCCCTGGGAATTTTACATAATTCCTTCCATACTTTTATCTGAAAATCCGTTCCGGAAAATTTCAGGGGCAGGGTAAATTTTTTTCTGTGCTTGTAAAAATATTCAGAAAGTTCACGAAGGGCTTTTTTAATAATTGCGGTTTTTTCCGCTGATGAAGAAATCCGCCGGACAAAACGCAAAGCTGTGATTTTTGGGCCGCTGCTTTCAATCAGAATCAACCCGGCAGGCGAAAAAAAATATGCCCGGCCGTTATTTATACGCCCCATTTCAGTTTTTCTTTCAGCACCAGGTAATAATTTTCTTCGGAAGGTTTTAAAACACTGATTTTTTGATCGGTAAGACGGACGCGCATATCGCCATTATTTTTCAGGGCAGATTCAAGATGGCCGTCAATATCTATAATTGCCCGGTGTTTTTCGGGAAGATCGGAAACTTTTATCTGTATAGTTTCATTCTCGGGAAATATAATCGGTTTAAAAGTCAGGGAATGGGGTGAAATTAAATTAAGAATCAATGCCGGAACCTGCGGATGTAAAATCGGGCCGCTGGCCGCCAGATTATAGGCGGTGGATCCGGTTGCGGTGGAAATTATTACGCCGTCGGCCCGCACCTCTGTAATGCTTATGCCGCTGATGCTTACTGTAAAACGGAGCAGCCGCGGGCAGGAGCCGCGGGATAATACCGCATCATTAAGGGCCAAAAAACGTTTTCCGCAAAAACCGGCTTCAAGCAGTCTGCGGTTTTCGGTTTTATAATCCGCTGTTCTGCCTGATAAAAAAGCTTCGAGGATATGAACAGCTGAACTTTCAGAAACCGAGCTGATAAAGCCCAACTTACCGAAATTTACCGGTAATAACGGAGCGCCGGCCGCAGTGATCAGAGGTACGGCCGAAAGAACAGTTCCGTCTCCTCCGATTGAAATAAAAAGTCCGGCTTCAGCTGCCTGCCTGACAGTTTCTTTTTTATAAGGATACTCGGCAAGTATTTTGAATTTTTTATTATGCCGCCGGGCGCTGGCTGCAAGAGCGTTTAATAACG
>DNNS01000713.1 GCA_003497555.1 Spirochaetia bacterium | reverse complement strand
CGGCTTTTACCTGCTGTCCGTCGCGTACGGCTATGCGGGAAAGATGCGCATAACGGGTGGTATAACCTGCGCTATGTTCAATAAAAACAACCTTGCCGTAGCCGAATTTTATGCCTGTAAAAATAACCCTGCCCGGCCTGGAACTATAAACGGTTGAACCATAGGGCGCAGATAAATCCAGACCGGCATGAAAATCCTTTTTTTTGGAAATCGGATGTATGCGGAATCCGAACAGGGAAGAAATACGCGAATATTGAACCGGTTTCAGAAATTCCACTCCCAGTTTTTTAGCTCTTTCCAGAGTGGAGAATACTGCATCGGGAATGAAGATTTTAAGGCCGGGTTTAAAATCATTTTCAGAAATTTTATTGAAGGAAGTTATTGATTCCGGNNGAAACGCTGTATTGTTCGGAAAGAGACGCAACACTGTCTTCTTTTTTAATAGTATGCAGAATACCGTCGCGGTTGGGAACTTTTATTCTGCTGTTGATTTGCAGGGTGTGTACATCTTTTAATTCATTAACAGAAACCAGTGTGTCGATACGGCGGCCGGNNAACCGGAAATTCAATCATGAAAAGATCCGGCGCGGGATTAAAAGGCCCCCCTTCGTCGGTTTTCTGCATGCTGTGTACCGAGCTGCAAATTAAACGGTAAGAACGCTGACAGGGAGATTCCAGGAAAAAAGTATAAAAAAGTGAAAATATCAGTAAAACGGAGAATAAGCGAAACAATTTCATTATTTTTTATTCCTGCATAATTCAAGTCTTTCCGGCATTTATATAGATTATCGGCTTTTATATAAATGCCAATATTTTATATTTCAGATTATACAGAAAAAACCAATCTTTGTCTATAGTAGCGGTATAAAANNAAGTAAAAAAAAGAGTATGCGCCATGTTGTCAAGTATTTTCTGCAGATTATATTTATACGCGTACCCAAGAAAAAAAATCGCGCCCGGTTTAAAAAAATTCATAGAAGTCCGGAACATGTAATGCAAAAAAAATGATATTTAAAATTTTCCTTTTCCTTGACATTTCAATACCATTAAAGTAGAATCAAGAAAATGGCTGCAGGGCAATCCGGAATAGTCTGAAAAAATAATGAAATACCTGGGTATATCCATTTCTGCACTGCTGCGCTACCGTATACATTCGCTCCTGGCGTGTTTAAAGTATAATATGTTTTTTGTATGGCCGGGACAAAAGCAGCTGAAAACTACAGCGCTGCTGCGGAATTCAGCCCGGGGAAAATCGGCTTTTGTTTTTGCCAACGGACCGTCACTGGCCAGGCTGAATCCTGAAAAAATCGCCAGACTGCAAAAACAGGGTTATGATATTTTTGCCATTAATTCTTATCTGCGCAGCAGTTTTTTTAAAATTGCCGCACCTGATTATTTTCTTATTTCAGACCCGGCATATTTCGGCGATTACCGTTATCTTAGCAAAGAACAGCTTGCCGGAAACGGCATGCAGGAAGCGCTTGCGGATTTGGCGGAATTAAAAAAATATCCGGAAATACGGCTGCTGATCCCCATTCGTTATTATTCCAAAATCAAACATGAAAATATTATCTGCTTTAACGATTCCGAATATTTATGGGGCAGTAATGTTAATGATCTTACGCGGGTACGGGGATACAGTTCCATGACCGCCTACAAGTCTCTTGCCGCGGCCTGTCATCTGGGATATGATAAAATATACATCTGCGGGTTCGACAATAATTATTTCAAGCATTTATTTGTTAATAAAAAAAATGAAATGTTTTACCGTGACGAACATTTTTATGATCTTGATAATCCTCTAATCTGGAAGGTCCATAGTTACGAGGGGTCATCCGTAGGCCAGCTGCTCTGGTCGCATCATTTTAAATTCACTGATCTGGAAAAATTTAAAAATGAACCCGTTATTAACCTTGATCCGGACAGTCTGGTTGACGCTTTCCCGAAAGAGCATACTCTTGATGTTTATCAATGATCATTATTCCGGATTTTCCGGGGTATCTTTTATTCTTCTGAATTCCGGCAGGATATAATATGAATTCTATTCCTTTATCTGTTCCCAATTTAAACGGCAAAGAACTTGAATACGTAACTGAATGCATAAAAACCGGCTGGATATCTTCAGCAGGAAAATTTGTCGAGCGTTTTGAAATTGATACGGCAAAATATACCGGGGCCGGATATGCTGTGGCAGCGGTAAACGGTACCTGCGCCCTTTTTATAGCATTAAAAGAAATGGGTATCGGCCCGGGCGATGAAGTGATTGTTCCGGCTCTTACTTTTATTGCTCCGGTAAATGCAGTTCATTATACAGGCGCAGCTCCGGTATTTATGGACTGCGATGATCTTTTCTGTATGGATATGAAAAAATTATCTTCCTTTTTTAATGAAGAAACCGAAATGAGAAATAACCGCTGTTTCAACCGTAATACCGGAAAGCCCGTCAAAGCCGTGATACCGGTGCATGTTTTCGGTAATGCCTGTGATCTGGAAACATTAACCGATCTGTGCGCGGGAAAAAATATTTTAATTCTTGAAGACGCTACGGAAAGCCTTGGTACGCGCTATACGCAGGGTAAATTTGCCGGAAAAAGCCCGGGCTGCATAGGAAAGGCGGGGGTATTGTCGTTTAACGGAAATAAAATAATTACTGCCGGTGGCGGAGGTATGATTTTAACAGATGATAAAAAGCTGGCCGAACGTCTGAAATATCTGACCACCCAGGCTAAAGAGCCGGGGCCGGAATATATTCATCATGAAGCTGGTTATAATTTCCGGCTTACCAATCTGGCCGCAGCCCTCGGCGCTGCCCAGCTTGAACAGCTTGATGAATTCATCCTCCATAAAAAAAATAATTATCTGTTGTATCAAAAACTGCTCTCGGAAATTCCCGGCTGTACATTATGCCCGGTTAACTCTAACGCATCCGTAAATTACTGGTTTTATGCCCTGAAACTTGAAAAAAGCTTCGGCATGGACGCCATGGAACTGGTGCGTTTTCTGCAGGAACGGCAAATCGAGTCGCGGCCCATCTGGAGGCTTAACCATCTGCAGAAACCGTATCTGGAAGCGCAGTCCTATATGATAGAAAAAGCGCCGGTTCTGCAGAAAGCAATTGTCAACCTTCCCTGCAGCAGTAATCTTTCAGAAAAAGAAGTTGAAAGGGTCTGCGCATGCATAAAAGAAGCAGGAAAAATTTCATGAGTGTAAAAGCCAAACTTGACCGTATCTGCATTAATGAAGCCATGCTGGTTAAAGACGCCCTGAAGCAGATGGATCGGGAAGGCCAGAAAACCCTTCTGATTACCGGGCCGAACCGTTTGCTGCTCGGAGCCATTACAGACGGCGTGATCCGGCGCTGGATTTTGGGCGATGGCAGTCTGCCCGCCCCGGTTGCCAGCGCCATGACTGCAAATCCACTGAGCTGTCCGCTGCATGTCCAGACAGATGAGATCCGGAAAATTATGCTGAAAACACATATTGAATGCATTCCGCTAATCGACGAAAGCGGCGCGGTAAAAGATGCTTTTTTATGGTATGAAATTTTCAGCACGGAAAAACCGGCGGAGCAATTTAAAATTCCGGTGGTGATCATGGCCGGGGGTATGGGAACCAGACTGCATCCCTTTACCAAAATACTTCCCAAGCCGCTTATTCCCATTAACGAAAAAGCGATTATAGAAATAATTATAGAAAAATTTACCAGACACGGATGCAGGGATTTTTTTCTTTCCGTCAATTACAAGGCAGCCATGATCAGGGCATATTTTAACGACATTGCTCATGACTACAGTATTGAATATGTACATGAAGAACAGCCGCTTGGCACTGCCGGCAGCCTTGCTTTGCTTTCCGATAAACTTAATGGAAGTTTTTTTGTATCCAACTGCGATATTATTATCGAAGCCGATTATGCCGACATTTTAAAACGCCACCGGGAAGATAAAAATATTATTACTGTGATTTCCTCGCTTAAACATTACCGTATTCCCTATGGAATTATGCAGATGGCCGAAGGCGGAAGGCTCGAGGGCATCAGTGAAAAACCGGAATATGATTTTTTTGTCAATACCGGCATGTATCTGCTGGAAAAAGATGCGCTTGGTCTGCTTCCGGCCGGCAAACCGTTTCTGATGACGGACCTAATTAACGATTGTCTTGCAAAAAAAATGCGTGTGGGAATTTATCCGGTTTCTGACGCATCATGGATTGATGTCGGCCAATGGGAAGAACTGCAGAATGCGCTTACCCGTTTTGGAATAAAATAGATTAACTGCACTGGCGGTTAATAAATGAAATTAACGCAAAAAGCGCTGCGGTTTCCACTTTAAGGATATTGCTGCCCAGGCTGACAGGAATAAAACCGGCCTGTTTAATTTTGTCCGCTTCGGCGCAGGAAAAGCCTCCTTCCGGGCCTATAACGAATACAGCTTTATTCCCGGTTTGTTCAAGGCTGCGGGCCAGCGAATTTTCTGTTTCGCCTTCATAGGGGAAGAATTTATTCCAGCCCGGGTATTCCGGGCCGGTGCTGTTTAAAAAATCGTTTAATGCCACGGGGTTTTTAATCAAAAAGGGATCGGTGCGCCCGGAATGTTTTACAGCCTGCGCAGCAATACGATCATAACGGCCGGAAGCGAATTTGGCAAGCGAAGGACTGAAGCATCTTTCCGTAACAAGCGGCTGAACAAGATCGCAGCCCAGTTCCGCTAATTTTGGAACAAGACTGTCTAAAACCGCAGGGCGCGGGCAGGAAAGGGCAAGACTGATAAAAAATTTTTTTTGCTGTTTGATGGTTTCTTCACCGGTGATACGGCAGATAATTTCTTTCCCGGTGCGCTCGATTTGCATTTCAAGCCGGCGCCGGTCATAGGTGATGCCATGCAGGCTGGAGCCGGTTTTAAGTCTGAGTACCCTGGAAATATGAAAAGCATCCTGCCCGCTGATTATGATTTTACCGCTGCGGAAAAATTCCGGCGGCAGATAAAATGTATGCCTGGACATAATCAGTGATTTTTCAGGGTGTACAGGGGTTTTCCCAGTTCTTTTTCCAACCCGCAGATTAATTCCGTAGCCCGGCTGCCGGTAATGATTAAATCAGGAATTATTTTTTTTGATAAAAAAAAACAGTTTTTATACGGATCGGTTTTTTCCGGCAGTAAAAATATTTTTATTCTGACCGCCAGGCGTTTGAGATATACCATAATATACGCACTGTTTTTATAATTGATTCTGTGAATATTGATAATACAGCTTCTGTCAATTTTTACCGGCTGGAAAAAGCGGTAAAAAAGCAGGCGGTCTCCGGCAATGGCATAAGTAAAAATACAGGGCAGAAGCATGCGGAAATTCCGGATAAAAAGAACAGTAAAAAAAATACACGCGGAAACCATGGCCGGTATTTTAATAAACAGCACAATGGTAAAACCCTGCCAGGTAACCAGTTCGTAAATAATAATAACAGCGGAAACCAGCAGGCACAGGCCGGCGGTTATGGAACGCGAAAGTGCAATCAGAATAAAAATAAAATCAGTCCGGTAGAATTTGCGGTAAATCTGCAGCAGCCCGGAAAAATTATTCATATTGAATCCGGGGATAGAGAAGGCTTTCCCAGGCAACTACCTTGGCCGGTACATACGGCTCCCAGTGCACAAAGTAGGACTGTTCCTCGTTTGTGGAAACACACAGGGGAATTTCATTGATCGTGAGCGAGGTAGTAAGCCAGCCGGCTTGAGGGGTAAAAACTTCGGCATACACATGTCCGGCCCTGGTAGCGGTGCGGGCGGCAATCCCGATGCGGCGCATAACAGCGGCTTCCAGGGATGAACTCTCCGGGCAGGCGCCGATTTTTTTTTCGCCCAGAAGAGGAGCCGGCATGTACATATCGGCGATGTTGGTATACACAATCTGGCCGGAAAAGAAAAGACGCCGTTTTTCATAATCGTAACGGATATCGCGGGAAATTTCCGCGCTAAGGCTGCGCCACACTTCAGCCGGCGAAGATGAACTTTTTATTTTTTCCGCAAGTGAATCTACATAGGGGGAAAATTTTATTTTTTCCGACTGTTTGGTGAATATTCCGTAAAGTTCCGGATATGAGTTTTGCATGGTTTGGTAATAATCGGCAAGTTTTATATGGCCGGATGTTAATACATGGTTTTTCAGCATTTCTTCCATCTGAACATAATAAAGCAGTTCGCAATATAAAGTAACCGGCTGGCCGGAAGTGGAAAAAACTGCAGTATAAATATTTTCGGTAACGCTTCGGGAAAGAAGCCGGTAATCGCCGGTTAAAAAGTCCCTGCGCTCCAGCAGTTCTTTACCGGGCCGGGAATGGGGAAGATACCACCGGTATGTCATGCGATCCTGCGCTTCCATGGTGCGGCAGATGATTTTATAATAACCGCGGGCGGTGAAAGAAGACAATATATAAATTTTACTTACCGGGCCGCAGGCGGAAAGATTTTTTAAGTTACGGAAAGCTCCGAAAAAGATACCATGTTTTTTCCCCAGGTATTCTGTTCTGATTTTACTGCGGGTTTCAAAATCAGCGCGTTCCACAGCCAGCAGCCCCTTGTAGTCAAGCGGTCTACTGAAAACACAGAGAACATAAAGCTGAAAACCGGGAAGTAGGCGCAGGCTTTCCGGCAGTATGCCTGAAGTAAATTCCGCCGGATATTCCGTAAGCTCCAGTCTTTCGTCCGCTTCCAGATATTTTCTGATGATCTGCGCAGTGTTGGAATTTTCAAGCATTTTAAGGCGGCCGGCGCCAGGTAAAAAAGCCGGTTTGTCAGGTACGGGAATAATATTTTCTGTGAAGGAAGAAATCTGCCGGGGAAAAATTTTCCTGTATATTAAATTTCCGGAATAATAAAGCAGGCAGGCAGCAAGCAATATGTTAATGATAATACTGCAGGAAAAAAATATTTTTAAAATTCCGGAGCGGTTCATATTGCGGTTTTGCTGCGGTAATGAAGCACTATATTCTGGGAAGTGGGGAAAAAACCGGTTTTAGCCAAAAGCCTGAGGGCCGGATAATTGGATGCCATGGTTTTAACGGAAATGATTGATATATTCCGGCTGCGCAGCCTGGAAAGAGCGTAATTATTTAAAATCAGGCCTATACCGGAATGCTGCCGGGAGGTATCCACTCCGATAAAATCCAGGCTGGCATAACCGCGGCCCATTAATTCCGACAGCCGCCGGTTATAAATGATGGAAATAAAACCGGCAACGGTTTTATCTTCCCGATAAACAAATATTTCTGCATTGCTGCTTTTAAATTCATCCTGGAGAATGCGCCGGTACAGCTGATCAACCCGGCTGTTATCAAAATAATTATCATAGTAATAACGGATATTTTCATGCGAGCGGGAGGCAATTTCCAGTACCTGCGGGAGATCTTCTTCGCTGCATCCGGAAACCCCGGAAAAATCTTCTGCTTGAGGTATGGTCGTATTTTCAAGATTGCAGGTGAGATGGGCTTCCGAGCATATATAATAAAATCCGGCATTAACGAGAGCATTGACAGCGCTGTAATCATCAAGCGGTACCTTGCAGATGGCAAAATCCATTTTATGGTTTTTTTCCAGCAGCTCCCTGATTAAAGATTGATAAATATTACCGGAGCTTTCCCGGGCTATGAAATCGGCAATGGTATAAATATTTTTTTTAAAAAAATCCGATAAAAAAGAAAAACGGACGGAGCTGATACAACCGGCCGGTCTGCCGTTTTCTTTATGAATGCAGCTGAACTCTGCTTTTTCAAATTTTTCCAGATAGTAATTAATGATTGTTTTTTGATCAATTTTCTGGATTTTTTGCTGCAGTGACTTGTAAGGATAGGATGAAAAAAGTTCAAGCAGGCTGTTGGCACTCATGAGCGTTTTAATATTACAATATCAGACGGTTTTTGACAAATTATTATAAATATAATAAAATATGATGCAGCTGATGGGGAGTGGTCTAAGGGTAGGACAGCAGATTCTGGATCTGCTTATTGGGGTTCGAATCCCTGCTCCCCAGCATTCATCTAAAAATCAAATTTTATCTGGCTGTTTTTATTGTTATCAATAAGATCAGCCGGTGACAATGCATTAATATTGCGTAACTTGTCAAAATCTGCATCGGTATCCTGATAACGAATTTGGATACTTCTGATTTCAACAATTTTTGATAAAAATAATTCTGTCAGTTCAGGATCAAAATGACGGCCGCTGTCGTGCTTCATTATTTCAATTACTTTTTCTTCAGGAAACGGTTCTTTGTAACAACGCCTGGAAGATAAAGCGTCAAATACATCGGTTATGGCGGCTATTCTGCCTTCGATCGGTATTTCTTTTTGTTTTAATCCCTGGGGATAACCGCTGCCGTCCCATTTTTCATGATGTGTAAGCGCAATTAATTTTGAAAGAACAAGCTCTTCAGCCCGGGAATGGTGAAGAATATTGGCGCCGATTAAGGTATGTTTCTGCATGGTTTCTCTTTCATCAGTTGTAAGCACGCCCGGTTTATGCAGAATTTCATCGGGAATTCCGAGTTTGCCCACATCATGCATGGGAGCAGCATAAAGCAGGCGTTCGCAGGTTTCTTTGTTCCAGCCTAAAGATTCGGCAATAAGCAGGGAATAACGCGCCATGCGTCTGATATGATTGGCTGTTTCTTTATCGCGGTATTCGGCAGCAATACCAAGCCGTAAAATGGTATCGAGATGGGCGTTGCGTATTTCCTGGTTAAGCTGGGCATTTTGTATGGCTATCCCCGCCATAGATGCAAGCGATTCCACCAGTCTTTCCAGGGATTTTGTATAAGCTATTACTTTTTTATCTTCACCGAAAGCATTGATAAGCTGCAGTACGCCTATGGGCTGATTTTGCCGGTTTTTCATGGGAACTACCAGCATGGAAACGGTTTTGTAATCGTTTTGTTCATCGAAAGAGGCGTTATATTTATATTCTTTATCGGGGCTGATTTTATTAACATCGGGAATATTAAGAACCATACCGGTAATAGCAGCATACCCTGCCATGCTTTGCTTGGTAATCGGCATTTCAAATTTTTTGAATTTTTCGCGGGTCTGCTGTTCACCCCAGCGGTCAAAGAGAGTCTGTACCTGGCTCAGCATGAAAATCAGTTTGTTGTTATTGACCAGGTAAATAGTACCGGCATCAGAGCAGGTAAATCTTCTGGCTTCGCTTAGAATTTTATCCAGCAGTCGATCAAGATCGCGCTCGCTTGAAAGAGATTTACTGATGTCAAGCAGATCTTCAAAGGTTTTTTCATTAAAAAGTACTTTAGACACGAAATTTATTCCCGGTACCTGAATAATACACTATCATTGATTTTGTGTCAAAACATATAAAATTGGTCATGATGATTATTAAATTTTCAAATTTGACAGTTTAATTTTTTATTACTATAATGCTGATTATGGGAATTTGGGGGATAAGAATTCATT
>DNNS01000749.1 GCA_003497555.1 Spirochaetia bacterium | reverse complement strand
GAAAATAATAATAGATAATGTACGGCTGGTTAATACACTTCCCTCCCGGCTTGAACAACTGGCTGATAATTATGATTTTTTCCTGCAGCCTGAGGCTAAGCAGCTTCGCGTTCTTGCTTCCCTGGTTAAAAAAAATGAAATTTCTTCAGATGAGGCGGCAAAAGAATATGATGCATACGCATCAGCACTAATTGAAATTTCCCGCAAAGTAATACGTAAAAATTCAGATGCCCTTATTCCCGACTCCGGTTTCGCTATGGCTGCAGCTGACAGCATGACAAGGATTTTTCCGCATGGGCAGCCTGTTTTTGCTGCCGCAGGTAAATTTTCTGTTTCGGCAGCGCGCGGAGAAGAAGAATCGCTGCAGCTTATTATACTGGCGCCAGCTGATAAAGAGCTTGCTTCTGCAGCAGTAACAGCCGGGCAAGTTGCAGCTGTAAAACCTGTAAAAACACTGCTTCCTCAGGTGAAAATTGTTCCTGTAGGTTTTGTAAAAACAAAAACACCGCGCTATACAGTTGAATATACTGGCTGGCATCCTGATCTGCTGCTTGCTCATCTAAAAGAAATCACAATACTTGCTGATGAAGCTCAGCCGTTTTGGGTTAAGATTACTGTACCGTCAGAGTGTACCGGAGGAGATTATCAGGCTGAAATAAAGGTCAGAATAAACAGCAAAGAATACCAGGTTCCGCTTTCTATCAAAGTTTGGGATTTTTCCCTGCCGCGTACAGGCCATTTTCCGACTTTTACATCGCTTTATAATATGCCGGACTTTATCGCAGACGAAGAAGATTTTGATTCGCTGCGAATGTTTCTTCTCGGGTATCGTTTATCCTTTGGGAATATTTACTCAGGCGGAGGTTACGGTAAAGCATTTAATGATCTGCGTCCGGCAGAACCCTACATGATAAAAAAATACACGGATCATGGCCTGGTTAATTTTAACATAACCTATCTTCGCCTGAAACGGCAGGTTCTGCACGATCCTCCTATTACCGGAGAAAAATCTGTTGCTGCCTGGGAATCTCTGCCGGAGAGCGAGCGGACTTTTTATCCGCAGGCCGAAAAAGAACGCATTAAAAAAATTCTCGGCCAATGGATTCCAAAGTTAAAAACCCTCGGTATTTATAATCGTGCCTACTGCTATGGCTTTGATGAAGCCACTCGCTCTGAATGGCCGGCATTTATTGATTTCTGGAAATATATTTCCGTTTATTATCCTGATCTTAAAATTTACACTACGGCAGTTGATCCGTCTTTGGGCCAAGACAGCGGACTTGATTTTGTAAGCGGGTTCATTGTTAATAACAGTCAATATAATTATGAGGCTGCCTGCAAAGCCCGTAAAAGAGGAATAAAAGTGCTTCCATACAATGCCAGGCTGTGCATCGACACTCCGCTGATTCAGCAGCGCGATTACTTAGGCTTTCACGCCTGGCGCATGAAATTTGACGGGTATTTCTCTGGAATATTAACCGCTGGTATCACATTAAAGAAAGGATTGACAGCGGACCATATTGCCCTATTGAAAATTTAGCTTCTGAATTTCCTGATTATAATGGGTGGGCTGCGCTTTTTTATCCCGGGCCTAAAGAGAGATCATGGATTGCAACAATACGTCTTGAAAACTGGAGAGACGGCCTTGAAGATTACGAATACCTCTACCTGCTGAATGATTTATACAGCAAATTGCCGCAGGAAAAAAGTGCTTTGAAAAATGAAATTGATGATTTTTTCATACAGATTGAAGATGCCATCCCCAAAAACACCGAAAGTTATATGAGGAATCCCGCAGTAATACGCTCTTGGCGCGAAAAAACAGCAGAACTGATTCTGCAGTCAGCCGGCAAAAAATAAACTATGATTCAGCATAAAAACGATATTTAAATTCATAACAAAAAACAGGAGAAAATATGAAAAAAATTCTTATCAGCTACATCTGGAGCATCAGTAATATAGGAGATATGGCAATTACCCCCGGACTGCTGGCCTTATTAAAAAAATACTTTCCAAAAAACCCGCTGGCTGCTCTTTCCATGTTTCCCGCCGGAGCAGAAGGATATAAAGTTACTGCAAATTTTTTCCATAAAAGCTATCCGGATCTCGAGGTTTCCGCTAATCCTTATCTTCCCGCGTCTGCGGACTTTGATCCAAGTAATCCGCTGCAGCCGAACGTAGAAATTGCCGCTGTGAAGATACTATCAGAAGCTTACGGCCCGGATATCATGCGGGAATATGAACTAGGTATTATCAGCGAAACGCAGGCTGAAGAAATAAATGATTTTATTATAAATAAACTTACGGCTGCACTTATACCGGTTTTAGAGAAAGAAAATCCTTCATATATTAAAACTTTAAAAGAAACAGCGCTTATCATTTATAACAGCGGAACCGTGCTGAATTTCGGACGCGGCGAACCATTTGCCGAAGATAAAATTCAGGATATTCCCGGATGCAGAGTTTTCTGGAGAATCGCTTTTATAAGAATGCTCCCGCTGATAACAGCCGATTATTTTGATATCCCTTTTGCCGTACCAGCCCACTCGTATGATGCGCTCGATTATCCGGTAAACATTTTAATACACAAACTGCTAAGCAAGGCTGTATTAATCGGCACGCGCGACCCAGATTCCCGTTTGAATCTGGAAAAATGCGGCCTCGATATAAAAAAAATAAAGTTTCGTCCTGATAGTACATTTTTTTATCCGCTCAGAGACAGAGACGGAGCAGAGGCCTTCTGCCGTAAACACAGCCTGGAAAATAAAAACTTTCTCTGTCTTATTATACGCACCTCTATTCAAGGTTATATAAATGTTCAGCGCGAACAGTACCATATGCTGGTAATGCGTTATTTTATTGAGTTATGGACAGCCAAAACAGGCATTAAAATTTTATTATGTCCGGAAGTAAGACGTGAAATAAAACCCATGAAAGAGCTGATATTTAATCGACTCTCGGAATCAGCGCGCGATAAATGCGTTTATATGGATAATTTCTGGACAACTGAATTAGCTGTTTCAGTTTATGAAAAAGCCCGTATTGTGGTCAGCATGGATATGCATTCTGTAATTCTGGCACTGTCCGTAGGTACTCCGGTATTGCTTCCTGTTTTCCCGGAAGCAGGTATTAAAGCCGCTATGCTGCGTTCTCTTGGACTGGAAGACTGGCTGTTTAATATAGATCATTTATCTCCGCGCGAACTTTTTACTGCTGCAGAAAATATTAATAATAATTTCTGTTATGCAGAAAAGATGGTAAAAAAAGCCATGGATGTAATAAATAAATTGGCTGATAATACTATGAAAATTTTAAAAAAATACGTATAAATCTTCCTTACAATGTCTCAGAATTTTGTTTTACGGTTTTTACTACGATAAAAGGCATAACAATAGCGCTGTTTTTTGAATAAATTAACCAATTTCTTCATGAAATTACTCCTTTAAAACTGGAAATTTGTAAGATCAAACTACTATGCATATTTTTACAATCCGCTCCAAATTCGCATAACAGCCCCTATGTTACTAGTATAAGTGGCATGGCAGCAAATGTTTAGTACGCTCTGTATCTCTCACGTCGTATAACGCCTGTCTCATGTATTTTGGTAAAGCGGCAAAAATCGATTAAAATTTTGCTATCTTCTTTTGTTTCAGTTGTTATTTCGATTGCATTTTCATTATCATAAAATCCAAAATTCCTGATAAGTAGATTTTGAACATTTTTACCGGTTAATAAGCTCTTTAAGCCTGGTTCGCCTTCAAAGCAGGCATTTCCTAAACCGCGTAGTGCGATATTTTTAGGCAACTGAATCTCTTTTGATACTGCATAAATGCCGTTAGGGAATAATACCTCGGTCATAATTCCTTCATTCACAGTGTCAAAAGCTTTTTGAATAGCGGCAGTGGCGTCCTGACCATTCGGTAAGGCGCCAAAGTCACTGACATTGATGCTTTTTTGGATTAAACTGTTCATAGTGTTGAGTGTTATTCTTTCTTTTTTAATAAAAAGTTTTTCAATATCGTTGGGTAGTGGTTTATCAATAAATTGTTTTAATATATCCGGAACTTCACTGCTTAGACTTGGATCATTATCACTGATAGATAAAGAGAACGCATTATTAAATTTTTCACCGGCTTCTGAAACAAGATTATATTTACGGGGCATTCTTACCATATAGCCATAGATGCGTTCGAGTTCTGAATCTCTTTTAACCAATTGAGAATAATCTACGTATTGCAGGTACTCAAGGGTAAGAGGTGTTCTAAATCCTAAAATCGGCACTTTTATACCAGATATCTCTTTTGAAATTTTTCGTGACTTGTTAACTGCTATCAAGTTAGGAAATTCATCACAATAAATAATACAGTTTTCCGGAGAACTTTTAGTGTAAAAAGAACTATCAGTTATCGTTATATAACTATTATTCATCCCGCCATTATCATAAATCCCCCTGTTATATATCGGGCACATACCGATATTTCCCTTGGCAGTAAAATGAACATTTTGCATAATAACTCCAGCCATTATATTATCAATCCAGCGTTGGTTTTTACCAGCCTTGACATTAGCTACACCTTCGATATTTTTTAATTTTAAGACACCCTGGGAGTAGATAGCTGCGTTTTCCATTTCCGGACTGGTTTCAATTTTACAATCACTAATAATACCCCAGTCTGCGAATATTCTTACGGCATTATGACAATTATTAAATTCACAATTTTCAATATTTACTATAGATGATGTATAGATAACATCTGGGAGAGAATCAATTTCGTTAACTTCTAGGATTGGAAGCTTGTTTTTAATAATCACATTGTATGGCGCGATAATGTTTGTATAATGCATTCCTTTTAACGAATCATCGATAGCATAACTTGATGAATTGGCAAATTTGCAGTTTCTGACCAATAGTTGTGAAATATCCGTATTGGCAGTAAAAAATTTGATTTGTATTTTCCCGCATTCAAAAGAGATATTTTCAACTGCGTGCCGATATCCTTTATGAAAATATAAAATATCCTGATCAGAATTTTTTTGTTTAATTAATGCCTTGCCGACCCCTTTTAGAACTAACGCTCTGTTTTGTTTTGTCAGAGCAATTACCAGTGGACGGGAAATAAGGTAGGTGCCTTCTGGAAAAATAATCTCCGGACAAGCGTTTTCATTGTCGTATGATGGCGAATATGCTTCCAAAGCCATGATAGCTCTCTGGAGTGAATCAGTATCGTCAGTTTTGCCATCACCCATAGCACCATAGGTCTTTACATTATTATCAAGAACTTTTACATCGAAAGGTTTGCGATATTTTTTAAGGACAAATTCGTTCGTTTTTTTCAAGTCAATAATTTCTCCTGCGGGTGCGTTGATCGTAAAACTATCTATAAAAAAGTAATCGCCAGTTGTAATATTATTTTTATCTTTATAGCTAAAATAGATCCTTAAGCCGACAATTGCAGCAGCACCAGTTGTCTCGGTTTTAAAAATAATTTCCGTCCATTTTTTTGCAGCAATGTCTATTTGCGATTTCAATACCGCTTTGGCATTTTTTGCTATTCCTTCGGTATCATACAGCAAAATCATACAATTATCAGAACTAAGATTCTTAGCTGGTAAATAAATATTGAATTTGATATTGCTAACTTTTGAGGCGTCTATTGGAAATTTAAGTTTTTTATATATTGCTGAAAAACGGCCGGCATTTCCCTCGTCGATTTGAAATTTTAAAGAACCCCTGCCGTTTATCTTATTATTTGTTTCGATACTTATATTGCCCTTAGCTCCCATAAATGACCAAGTTTCTTTGGAAGAAGCGTTTTCGCAATCATCAGCTATAATTAGATTTGCATCTTTGGGTATTTCGGGTAAAGCATTGGCATAGATTGATATAATGAACAGAAATGAAAAAGTAATTAAAAGTTTTTTTGACATAACATATTCCTCTTGTATTTTAAAAAAAACGAACCTTCCTTCGGATTATTAGTATAATGTATAAGAAATTTATTTTCCCATCCTGATAAACTCTACGCCATTTTCTGTAAAAAATCAAACTGGAAGTTATAATTTTCCTCTCTTAGTTGTTTCCCGTCCTTGCATAGCATAGTATTAGTTGTAAACATTTGATAAGCAGGAATTTTAATTTTTAAATCAAAAATT
>DNNS01000659.1 GCA_003497555.1 Spirochaetia bacterium | reverse complement strand
AAGGTGCGCTGCAGATAATTGACGGAAAAGCCAGACTGATCAGCGATCTTTTCTGCGATGGTCTTGGCGCCTGCCTGGGCGAATGTCCGCTTGGAGCAATTACCATTGAAAAACGGGAAGCTGAAAAATATGAAGAAAAAACAGTAATGAAAAATATTATTAAACAGGGACCGAATGTTATTAAAGCGCATTTAAAACACCTGCTTGATCACGGAGAAAAGGAATATTATAATTCTGCCTGTGAAGTACTTGAAGAAAATAACATTCCGGTTCCCATGGATTTAGAAACTGCAGGTTGTCAAAGCAGCGGATGCCCGGGGTCCCGAACACTTGATAACCGCGGGCTGCAAAATAAAAATACCGATTTTTCCGGCGAGGCGCCTTCGGAATTACGCCAATGGCCGATACAGCTTCATTTGCTAAGTCCACAGGCTACGTATTTCCGCAAAGCAGATTTGCTGTTAGCTGCAGACTGTACGGCTTTTGCGCTTGGCGCTTTTCACAGCAAACTGCTTAAAAACAAAGCGCTTGCCATTGCCTGTCCCAAACTTGATACAGAGCAGGAACAATATATACAAAAAATTTCCNNCTAAAAGGTATATCTGCTAACTGCATCTCCTCAAACTTATGAGCAGGAACAATATATACAGAAAATTTCCGCTCTGCTTGACGATGCTGAAATTAACACCATAACAGTTGTTATGATGCAGGTACCTTGCTGCGGAGGACTTTTACGTCTGGTTACTGAAGCACAAAAAACGGCTAAAAGAAAAGTTCCTGTAAAATCCGTAATTATCAGTATAACCGGAGAAATTATTAAAGAAGATTGGGTATAAATTATTTATTAAGGAGTTATAATGGCAGACAAAAATAAAAAAATCGCTGAGAACATCCCGGGCCGGTATTATGTTGATAATACCTGTATAGCCTGCGGACTATGTACTGCGGATGCACAAAATAATTTTTTTATGCTTGAAGACAGTTCAGCGGCCTTTGTAAAAAAACAGCCTGCAAACGCAGAAGAAGAAAAGAGCTGTGCATCTGTCATGGATTCCTGCCCGGTAAATGCTATAGGCAGCAACGGCGTATAGCTTGAAAATCCGCATTGCTTTTTTTGATGCCCGTCCCTATGATCAGGCTTCGTTTAACCGGTTAATTACACCTGACATTGAAATAAAATATTTTCCCGGGCATTTGAACGAAGACACAGCCGGACTTGCGGCCGGCAGCCATGTTGTCTGCGCTTTTGTCAACGACCTGCTTTCCGCCCCGGTAATTGAAACCCTGATTCAAAACGGCGTTAAACTTGCAGCCCTGCGCTGTGCCGGCTATAACAATGTTGATCTGAACGCAGCTTACGGTAAACTGCATGTAATACGCGTTCCTGCCTATTCCCCGTATGCTGTAGCCGAGCATGCGGTTTCCCTGATGATGGCGCTTAACCGGAAAACTCACAAGGCATATGCAAGGGTGCGCGATGGTAATTTTGCAATAAACGGGCTGCTGGGTTTTGATATGAATGGAAAAACCGCCGGAATCATAGGCACCGGAAAAATCGGTAAAGTTCTGGTCAGGATACTTGCTGGCTTTGGCATGAAAATTCTTGCTTTTGATCATCATCCGGATCCGGCCTGGGGAGAAAAATATTCCGTGCAGTTTACGGATCGGGACACTATTTACCGGGAGAGCGATATTATTTCCCTTAACTGCCCCCTGAATAAAGAAACGCATCATATGATCAATGAAAAAACCATTGTAAAAATGAAACACGGCGTAATGCTGATTAATACCGGACGCGGCGGATTAATTGACAGCCAAGCGCTTATTGATGGACTGAAAAATTATAAAATTGGNNACGAGGAAGAAAATGAATTTTTTTTTGAAGATCATTCCGGGGATATTCTGAATGACGATGTACTGGCCAGGCTGCTTACTTTTCCCAATGTTATTATTACCTCGCATCAGGGTTTTTTCACCGCTGAAGCCATGAACAGTATTGCCGAAACAACAATAGAGGGAATAAAAGATTTTTTTGACGGAAAATCACTGGTTAATGAAATTTGCTATCGCTGCGATTCGGCTGTATGTGTTCATAAAGAACAGGGAAGGTGTTTTTAATGACCTGCCATAATAACTATGAGTTTTTATAATACTCTCGCCTGTTATTATGACGAGATTTTTCCACCCGATCCGGATTTTACTGCCTGGGCAGTAAAATATCTTTCTGAATTTGCTCCCGGTGCCAGGCTCATTGATTTGGGATGCGGAACCGGAAATCTTCTGCTTAGTCTGCTCCAGGCCTTTCCCGGCAAATATCAGTTACTGGGCATTGACGCATCAGAAGCAATGCTGGAAAAAGCGCAGAAAAAAATTTTAGCCGGCAGGTTTAGATGCGGTGATTTTACCAAATTGAAAGATTATTTCCCGGAACTGAATTATGCTGCGGTTTTCTGCACAGGTAATACACTGGTACATCTTACAGCGTATGATGATATTGAAAATTTTATCGGCAAGGCATCTTCCCTGCTGGCTGATAACAGCCTGCTGGTTGTGCAGATCATCAATTATTTTAAAAGAATAAATGGAGACACTATAAAAAGCCTTTCTCCCGTAAAAACCGGAAATCTGGTCTTTGAAAGAAATTATCGTTTTAATACAGAAAAAAAAATAATATTCCAGGGAGTCATTACCGATACAAAAAACGGAACCAGGTTTGAAAACGATGCGGTACTTTTACCTGTTTTACCGGAACAGTTACAGGGTTTGCTGAAAAAATATTTTACTCATAATTCATTTTTCGGCAGTTTTAAAATGGAGCCTTTCGACAGGTTTAGCAGCGATGCCATGGTCAGTATCAGCAGAAAACAACTGTAGCTGAATGTTTATAAATTTCAAGTATTATATCCCGATCAGCAATGATTTTGTCCGGTTTGTTTCTGACAAAACGGACAAAATCNNAGATCATTGCTTTGCGGTATAACCGGTCCGGTTTAACGCTAAATGTTTTAAAATATAGATTCTGGGACAGACTCCGGTAATTTTTTTAAAAACCCTGGAAAAATAAAATTGATCGGAAAATCCTGAAGCGTTTGCCAGTTCTTTCACCCGCGGCAGCGGCCCGGTATGCAGCAATTGTAAAGCTTTTTCAATTTGTATTTCGTTTTGTATCCTGGTATAGCTTTTTTTGAAATATGCACTGAAAAAATGCGAAATTCCCGATTTGCTTCTGTCGGTAAGTTCCGCTGCTTCCGTCAGCGATAATTTGCCGCGGCTGCTGCGCAAATGGGCGAGTATACTGTCAATAGCCGCATGCCGCCGGAGGGAGATAAAGTTTTTAATAATAATAAATTCAACCAGCCATGAAAATATTGAAATGATTTCTTTTATATTTTTTTGCGGATAAAACGGGAGTTGCAGAAAAGCCCTGTGCAGCTCAGATTTTTTAATTTTCTTAGCTGTGATTTTTTTATATTCTGAAAATTTGCCGGAAGTTCGAATCTGGCCGATCATAAAATAGCCGATTAATTGCTGATCAAGAAAAACCGGTTTAATCGATTCCACAAGACCTGCATGGCATTTATAAGTGATAATTTTCTTTCTGCGGGCGGCAATTCTGCGGTGCTGTTCATCGTTTTTAAGACATAGCGGCAACATGTCTCCGGGGCCGCGCAGAATCCGGCAGAAATTTGAGCACGGCCGGGAAAGTCCGACTTTTAATTCCCCGCCATGGGCGGAAAAAAATGCAATCCGTATATTAAAGCAGGATGAAAAACTGTTTAGAATTTTCTGAACATCATTACTGAGTATAGTACTGAGGGAACTTTGCATTATATAAAATTATAATATTTAAATGCATAAAAATCCATAATTTTTACCGGCTTGTGCATGGCTTTTTAATATTAAATCGGCTATACTTGAAAATAGAAAATTTCAAGGCTCCCGGGTCTTCGAAGATATGGTTATAATATCTGTAAG
>DNNS01000407.1 GCA_003497555.1 Spirochaetia bacterium | reverse complement strand
GATCGGGATAGACGCGTACCCAAAAAAAAATCATATACAACGCCTGTATAAAACCAAGCGATATTAACAATATAAATATTTTGTTTTGTTTAAAAAAAAATAAAATATAGACCTGGATTTTAAATTTTTTTTAACTGCAGAGTACCACCCAGCTGACCCGCCGAGCAGAGAATCCTGTGTCAGTACTCTCGGCGTGGCTTGCTGGTACGTTTGCTGCGCTGCGGTTTTTACTTTTTTCCCTTCTTATTGTAAAAATTTGAAATCTGAGCAGATACGAAATAAATTCACTCTTTGAAATACGCAGGAAGAAAAATTTTTCATGTTATAATTAACCGGTGAAAATTCCTTATCTTTCCATTATCATCACTACCCGCAACGAAGAATTAAATATTTTACGCTGCCTTGAATCTATATCTGCCGCTGATTTAAAATGCTATGCGCGAAGCGGTTTGTTTTCTGAAATTATTATTGTTGATAATTTTTCGACCGATCGGACTATTTCGATTTCCGAAAAATTCAGGTCCGGACTGGGGGGCCGGGATAATTCCCTGCGCATTATACAATCCGGTCCAGAAAGATCGGCGCAGAGAAACACCGGAATAAAAAATGCCGGCGCTGAATATATACTTTACCTTGATGCCGATATGACAATCTCCGAAGATTTGCTGATTGAGTTATTTCAAAAATATATTATTCCCCAGAGGGAAGTGGCGGTATATATTCCGGAACACATACCGGGAGACAGATTCTGGTCCCGACTTCGGCATTTTGAGCGCAGTTTTTACAACGCTACGGTTATTGATGCCGTACGTTTTTTCCCGAAGAAAATTTTCATGCTGGCGGGAGGATTCCCGGAAACCATGACTGCAGGAGAGGACTGGTTTTTAGACAGGAAAATACGCAAACTTACAGGTACATCTGTCAGTACTGGTTTTATCTGCCATCATGAAAAATCCGGCATAACCGCCTGGTTTAAAAAAAAATATTATTATGCCGAAGATTTCAGATACTATCTGGAAAAATCGGCCGGCGAAGCTGAAATAAAAAAACAATTCGGTTTTTATTACCGGTTTTTTGGCGTATTTACGGAAAACGGCAAATGGCAGCAGGCTGTACAAAAACCTCACTACCTTCTTTGTATATTTTTTCTGAAAATCATAACCGGTTTTTTTTTCTATATTAAAAATATAAAAATCCTGCATAAAAAATCCGATAACTGACAACCCGGCAGCAATCTCAAGTTTTTTTTTGTTTAAATGATTATTAAAGGGAAAAGAAATACCGGTCGATGTAATTTTTTTTTTGAAAGTAACAATATTTCCGCTGATTTCCGTATTTCCTGTTATAAAAATCTGTTGTCAGATAGTATTGATACTTGCAGATAGCGCGTGGGTAAGATTTTTTTTCTTGGGTACGCGTCTATATTTAGTCTACAGAAAATACTTGATATCATGGCGCTTTCTTTTTTTTTCTTCCTGTGAGAATTTATTTCTTTTATTTTTTCAAAAACATACTTTACTGTTTTATTTACCCAAGAAAAAAATTCACGCCCATAGCGCTTGACTAAATGAAGTATTATTGCTATAATAGCAATATGATGAAATGGCCGGTTTGTACCGGCCATCCTTGTCCAATCTGCCCGGGTATGAAATAAATTCAACTACGGAGATAGTATGAAAACCATTTTACATAATTCCGATTTTTGCGTTATCGGCGGAGGACTGGCAGGCATGTGCGCAGCTATTGCCGCAGCGCGTCACGGTCTGAAAACCGTACTTGTTCATGACCGTCCGGTATTGGGAGGAAATGCATCCAGCGAAATTCGTATGTGGATTTGCGGGGCGCATGGAGAAAATAATCTTGAGACCGGGATTATTGAAGAAATTCAACTCGAAAATCTTTACCGTAATAATTACCCAAACTACTCTGTCTGGGACAGTATTCTCTATGAAAAGATACGTTTTGAACCCAACATCACACTGCTGCTGAACTGTTCATGCAACGATGCGGTTATGAAAAAAAACCGTATTTTTTCTATTAAAAGCTGGCAGGGCACAGCAGAAACCTGGCATACTGTTAAGGCTGAATTTTTTGCCGACTGTTCAGGCGATAGTATCTTGGCCCCGCTTTCCGGAGCTTTATGCAGGATCGGCAGGGAAGCAGCTTCGGAATTTGCTGAAGATATTGAACCGGCTGTTGCTGATCACAAAACCATGGGCTTAAGCTGTCTGATTCAGGCGCGGGAAACAGACAGGCCTCGGAAATTCATACCTCCGGTATGGGCCAACAAATATCCTGATAAAGATTCTTTTCCGCAGCGCAGACATGATCTTGCAGGCAGCCAGAATTTCTGGTGGCTGGAGCTGGGAGGTGACGGTGATTCCATACACGCAACGGAAAATCTGCGCGATGAACTGCTGAAAACCGCTTTCGGGGTCTGGGATCATATTAAAAATCACGGAGACCACGGAGCGGAAAACTGGGTACTGGAGTGGGTGGGTTTTCTTCCCGGCAAACGGGAAAGCCGCCGTTACATCGGAGATTAT
>DNNS01000599.1 GCA_003497555.1 Spirochaetia bacterium | reverse complement strand
TCAATATCAGATGTTTCTTTTTCACTGATAGAGGAATAAAAACTGATGCCGTTCATGCTAATGTCGGTTATTTCCGGAATTTTGATAAAAACCGGACTATTAAGCAGGCGGTAACTCATATCGGCTTTTATCTCCGGTTTATTGCGCTCAAATTCGCGTTTATTATTCTCCATTTTTTTTAATCCTGTCTATTTTGAGTTTAAGCCCAAGTCTGCGGTTTACAATGCCAAGCAGTTCATAAACATGCACCGGGTTTTCCTTGCCTTTTACCAGCAGCATGCTTCCTGATCGTACTTTAACAATATCCCTGACCTTTTCATAAACAGTATCTGACAGCAGAATGGAAGAAAACCCGGCAGTAGCTGCTGCATCGCACAAACGGGACGCCATATTAACAGTATCGCCTATAACAGTGTAATTCATGCGGTTCCTGCTGCCTAACATTCCCGCAGTTACGGTTCCGCTGTTGATGCCGATTCCGGCTGCTAGGTTTTTTTTACCGGCCGCAGTTCTCTTGGCGTTAAAGTCTTCAAGCGCACACATCATTTCCACTGCTGCCCGGCAGGCATTTTCTTCATTATCCTGATTGGGATCAATTGCTCCGAAAACCGCCATCATGGCGTCTCCCACGTATTTATCAACCAGCCCCATATTGCGTTTTACAATCTCTTCCATAACCGTAAAATATTCATTAAGCATTTCCAGCACTTCAGCCGGATTAAGGTACGAAGCAAGTTTGGTAAAACCCCTGATGTCGGAAAATAACATGGCAACGGATTTGTCTTCCCCGCCCAGGGAAATAGCTCCGCGCATCATGACTTCGACTATCTCCTCGCTTACCGCTTTACCGAAGCGGTCGCGCATTTTTTCCTTTTCCCTGAGGCCGTCGGCCATGTAGTTGAAATTCCAGGTTAGTACTCCAAGTTCATCGCGGGAAATAACCGGAAGCTCCTGATCAAGATTACCTTCGGAAATGGCAGCCATGGCATTTTTAATTTTTGCAACCGGATTGGTAAAGAAAAAAGCAGCCGGAATGGAAAGCAGTATACCGGTTACAATCATGGAAAGCGCAAGAATAATATTGGAAAATACCGTAGCCATTACCAGCGCATTGCTTCCTTTCTGACTGATACCGACATGCACTTCGCCCAGGGCTTTTGCATATCCCGGCCTGGTTACCGGCCAGGCTAAGTCATACAGCGTATTTTCAAGCCCGAGCAGCCGGGCAACAAATACTTTATAATATTGCAGCTCTGTATCTTTTTCTGCGCCGATTCTGCTGAACTGGGGTAATATTTCCCTGGATTTACCAAGCTCTTTGCTGTATAAAGGCACCGAAGGAAAATTTCCGCTTAAACCGCCTTCGCTGATAGCCGCTGTTTTTTCCTTGTCATAAAGTTTTATATAGATAATATCCCTGGTCTTGCTGCTTTCCCGGAAATTAATCAGGATATCGGCAATCAGGGAATCACGGGTATCGGCATTGGGATCGCGGTTAAAGGAAATATAAAATTCATTGCGCGACAAGGTATCAAAAACGCTTTGCGCCAGCTGTGAGGCAAGCAGTGCGGCTTTCTCTTCCATGGAACTGATAATTCTGCTTCTTTCGCGCCGCACATAAATGGCAGTGGTGATGATAATAATAACCACAATCAGAGCGCTGATTATTACCGATAGTTTAAAGCTGATGGGGAAAATGACGCGCGGCGGTCTGGTAATTTTGGAACGCACTGCGGTTTTAAGCCGTAAAGTTTTATTTTCAATTGATGCCAGCACTTTCTGCAGGGCAATTGGATTTTTTAGTGTCATAAAGCCTGCCCTGTTCTTTCGGCAATTTCACCGGCCAAGACGGAATATTCCCTTCCGGCTGCGGCTGCGGAGAAATCAAATATTGTTTTGCCTGCGGCCCAGGCTGCCCGGCACTCCGGGTCATTGGAGATATTTTGCCTGAATTTTACCGATGCCAGTTTTTCCGAAGCCCAGCGTAAAACATCTTCCTCCTGGCTGTCCTGTTTTCCGGTCATGACAAAAAGAATGGCGTATACGGAATTTTTTTTAAGTTTTTTTTCAATTTCCTGAACAGCTCCCAGCAGGAGATTAACACCCTGCAGGGAGAGAAAATCGGGCAGAGATGGAATAATGATCAGATCAGAAACCGCTATAGCGGTATTAATGATAATTCCGGCTGTAGACGGCGTATCAATAATAATATAATCATACTGTCCGTACTCCCGCACTCTGTTAATCGGCTTTATGCAGCCGGATATGCCGGGGAAAATTTTTTCGGCCTGAAAAAGTTCCCGCCCGGCCGGAATCAGATCAAGATTTTCCATGATTTTAATCCGGCAGGCCGTATGGTTTTTTCCCTGCATAAAATGACCGGAATCATATTTACTGCCGCCGGCTCCGAAAAAAAGGCTGGCATGGGCATTGGGATCAAAATCTATCAGCAGAACCTTTCTTCCCCTGGAAGCAAATACCCGGCTGATATTAAGAGCAGAAGTGGTTTTACCTACGCCGCCTTTATGATTACAGAAAGATATTACCGGGATATTTTTCATGCGGTTTTCACTTGATCAAAGTCACTGTCATTATACTTCTGCAGTATTTTTTTTCTGCTGCCCGAAACCAGGGGAACGGCTTTGGGCGCCGGAGCCGCAGCGGTATCGGCAGGNNCGGATATTCAAAATCCGCATCCTGCCAGCCGGCGTTTTGAATAACCAGGCTGTTTTCACCTGCCGGAAGAACGCGGATTTTTTCGCCGGTAAATTCTTTTTTCAGACGGGCCGGAATTTTTAAGGTTTTGGGAGTCTGACCAGGCCTGTAAATATCATCGTCTGTTTTCGCAGTCATGCGGCCGGGTAAAATTTTAATATCATTCTGCACCGGCACCGATATACCGGTTCCGGGTTTTTCCGTAATTAAAAAACTGTAAACAGCCGCTGTTTTAAAAACAGCGCCGGCCCAGAGCGCTTCTGCAGGTTTAATCAGCAGAAAACCGGATATCAGACATAAAAAAAACATCCAGGAAGGAAAGGATATTTCTGCAAGATATGCCAGTCTGGCCCGGCCCGGAGAATAGGACAGACCGGCGCGCAAATAACGCGGCAGTAAAAAAAAAGAAAGATTATCAGACAGTAAAAACAACATTCCCTCCTGCAGTACCCGGTATTTCAGAAATTCCGACAGTTTTTCCTGGCTGATAACATCGCATAACAGACTTGTTTCCATGCCGGCTGCGCAGACCAGATAATAATTTTGTCCGGCTATCGCCGTATCGGTATTACGGCGTATGAAAAGCATTCTATGCCGGTTGTCGTAGGCAAAATTTTCATGAGAAAAAAAAGTATCTGTNNTTGCCGGCGCCTATTACCGCAAGTATGGACGCGTTGTTTTTATTTAAAAAGGCGGAACAGAGCAAATCGAGCTGTCTGCGATCTTCGCGGAAAGCGGCAAGAAAAGGCGCAGCCCGCATCTGGGGCAGCCGGGAAAAAGCCTCAAGTTCCCCGGATAAAAGCGCCGCCCGTTTTTCTGCAAGCAGTGCTGATCGATAAAGTTTTTTCGACGAAATCTGCACCAGCAATACTGCCCCCAGGGTACAGAAAAGTGCAGAAAGCAGCAGTGCTCTAATAATGCTCATAGTGTTTATCTGATTCCGATATATAAAACATAATCATCAATAGAAAAATCTATACCTTTATATTTTCGGTTTTTATCGGCGCTTTCTTGAAAAGAAGCGGCTCCGGCTCTTATTGCCGCACTGCCGGTTTTGAGTAATTTCATGCTTTTCCCGGCCGGACTGCCGACATCTGCAAAAGCTCTGATCAGGCGATCTGCGTTTCGCGGCTGAGCGGCAAAAAAAGCGGCTGCCGTACAGGCAAATAAATCATGTACCAGAGTATCTCCGGAAAGGCTTTCAAGCAGTTTCTGCAGCTTTATATTTGGTATTATTATCAGTCTGCGTCTTTGAATTTCCTCCGGTTTAATATAGGAATTAAGCAGGGTAATCCATTCTACTGCCTGTTCACCGCCGGTTCTTTGAGCCAGGGATATTATTGAATCTCCCCGGACGGTATTGAAACTTACCAGTCCCAAAGCCGGCTGGTGTTCAGGCAGTTTTTCCGGCACAGGAACAACCGATGATTTTTGGGTCTGCTGCGGAACATTACGGTAAACGGTTTTTACCTGNNATTCCGGCCAGTTCCTGTTCGAGCCTGCGGATTTCACCCTGCAGTTTTTCAGTCAGCAGGCGGGAGTCTTGATCAGGAGCCGACGGCAGTTCAAGCTCCCGGCTGAAAGCAGTGTTTAAAACAGTTATAATCCTCCTTGATTCAAACCCGCGGCTGCTGCGGGCTGTAATATTGAAAATATTTTTACCGTTCTCCAGACGGCACTGAACTATAAACTCCCGGGCGGAAGAATCATAATCAGCAGGTATTTCTTTTTCATCTTTGTAGATCTTGACGGTTACCGGGTCCGCCGCATACACCCTGCCCTTGAGGGTAATTTCCGGGAAAGCCGATGTATAGGAATCACGGTCGTTTTCACTCATCATGATTACCGGGCGTCCGGTCAAATCCCTGCGTAGACGGAATTTTTTTTCAGCATGATTTCCCGCTAAATCGTATATCTGCAGGGTATAGGAAACAGGATTA
>DNNS01000739.1 GCA_003497555.1 Spirochaetia bacterium | reverse complement strand
ACCAATAATTATGCCTGCGGAGGCGACCTTACCAATTTTCCCCTGCTGGTTGTCATCAGTAATGATACCGATTTACAAAGTCATGCTTCAAATAACGGCCATGACATTGTTTTTACACTTTTCTCAAGTACTGATAAGCTCGCTCATGAAATTGAGTATTATGACTCCGGTACTCTCATCGCCTGGGTAAAGATGCCGTATTTTTCCGCTTCGGTACAAACGTCCAATATTCTATATATGTATTTTGATAAAGCAAAGCCGGGTAATCAGCAGAATACTTTCGGCGTCTGGACAGAATCATATTATATGGTTCATCATATAAATGAAAATTCAGGTTTATTATATGATTCATCCTCAAGCGGATTTAACGGCACCTTGAATTATACCGGAGGCGCCAGCACTCTTGCCATAAACGGTTTAATAGGCCGGGGAGGATATTTCGACGGGACCAATGATCATATTAATCTTGGTTATGTTCCGGTTCCGGCCAATAAATCTTTCACTTTATCAATATGGAAAAAAAGTGAAATACCGGATGCTGAGGCCGTTTCACGCTATAGTTTATTTTCTAATAATTTTTATTTTAAAAAATACCAGACTGCTGATCCGCGAAAATACTTATTTTATATCTGCGACGGTTCGGGAGTTAATAGAGGGGCATCTCACTTTATTCCGGCAGGCATTGAACATGAATGGTTTTGTTATACGGCTGTTTATAATCACGGTGAAAGTAAATATTTTATATATGCCAATAATAATCTTATCTTTACGGGTAATTGCACCAATACTTCAAAAACTTCACTTGGCAGTATTTCATCATCCGGTACAGACGGATGGATTGGTTTTTTAGATGAAGCAAGAATCTCCACTAATATTCGTTCCTCCAACTGGATTGCCACAGAATTCAGTAATCAGATAAATCCTGCTGCCTATAGAACACCCGGTATCATTGAAGTTTTTCCCGGTGTAATTTTTTCTTCTTTTACTCCCGCAAGCGTACCCTGCTTGGTTAATGAAAGTACTGTTTTTGCCCTGAATGCCCGGGTAGTTACCGGTTCTATTGCCTCAGTAAATATCAATTGGGGCGACGGCAGCAGCACCGCTTATTCTCCGGGAATACCTGATATTTCCGCAGAAAATTTTTCGCACACCTACATAACCCGTTCTGATTTTACCGTTACAGCCATAGTTACTGCAGCAAGCGGGTTTGCCGCCACCAACAGCACGCCGGTTTTCACTTTGCCTTACCGCTTTTATAATCCGTACAATATTAATTTTTCTTTAGAACCCAATGGCTGCCTTGTTAAATGGGATATTACTTCCAGCGCCCATGTTCAGCATTTTAATTTATACCGGGGAAATAATCTGCAGGCCCGCATCGAGAACCCTGCCTTGCGTGAATATCTTGATGAATGCGTAATTTTCGGCGATCGTTATTCTTACTGGATAGAAGCTGTATATTCTGCAGGCAGTTTTTTTTCTGTAACTAATATTTCAGAACCGCATGCGGTATACCGGCGCGAAGCAGTACTTGGTACCGGCGGAGGAAACCTTGCTGCCATATTTGCTGATCTTTTTGTTCCGCCGAATGTATTAACAGGCACCTGCACTATTTCCATGTCTATTCTTTCTAACCGGCATGAAAGTTTTTACGAAAGCGGAAAGCCTGTGTACCAGCAAATCGAAATAGCAGGTGCTGATATCCAGAATCAATTAAAAGGCAGTATGGTTTTAAAATTTCGCGTTCCGGCCACTAATGGTTCGCTCTGTTTTAAGCCGGTAGAAGCATCCGGGTATTTTATAGGAGATCATAAAGAAAATTTTTTTTGTGCAAACTGGAACGGCAGTACCTGGACACGCCTGTCAACAGTACCTTATATTGATCGTCGGAAAAATAATTTCAGTTTTCTGCAGCTTGAAATAACAATTAACATGCCTGGTATTTACGGTGTAATGTATGATCCCGGTAAACCGGAAACTAATGAAGTAACGATCAAGAACCGTCTGTTTGCGCCCGGACTTGTACATTCCCGGCTTTCCAGCTTGCAGGTAAGCTTTCCGAATCCGGATATGGAACAAGTTATTATACAGGTTTTCGACCTAAACGGACATATGGTGTATGAGAAAAGCGGCAGCGGATGGATAAACTTCTGGAGCTGGGACGGAAAAGCCGGTAACAATAACCTGTGTGCATCCGGTCCGTATATTATTTCCATTCGGGTGGGAGGGAAAGGCGCGAAAACATATAATATACATTCATATCTTTTAAAATAAGAGGGCATTGCAATTTGAAATTTTTAAAAAAAATAATTGTCTGTAAAAAAAGATCACAGACAATTATATTAATATACATTTAGCCTTTATTATAATAAACATAGTAAGAAAATTTTTATACAAGGAGTCCGTAGCTAATGACGCATAACCGGTTAAATGTATTAATGATTGTTACTGACGAACAGCGCATTGATGAATTGGGAGCTTATGGCTCTACTTTATGCAGAACACCAAATCTTGATCGTCTGGCCGGCGAAAGTATTCTCTTCAGAAATGCCTATACATCCTGCCCGCTTTGCAGCCCCGCGCGCGCAACCTTGCTTACCGGACAATATCCTCATGCTCATGGAGTTACTTCCAACACGGAAGACCTTGGCTGCTGCGTACAGGAGCTTAATGATACTCCGGAGCTGCTTCCGCGGCAGCTGACACAGCATGGTTATAATTGCGGATATAACGGCAAGTGGCACCTGGGGACAAGTCAGGGCATGATGTACGGCAGTAGCCGAAAAGCAGCAGTGCCGTCTGATTTTGGATTCGAAGGACTTGATTTTCCAGGCCACGGCGGTATAGGCAGAGGTTATCCTCAGTATAAAGAGTTTCTCGCCCGCCATGGATACAATGTTCATATTACCGAGAAGCACGGCACGGATCTGCTTGCTTATGGGACCTGGCACGGCTCCGGAAAAGAAGGCGTGGATCATTTTATTACATCGGAAACCATATCGCTGATGGAAAATTTTCATCGGCGCGAGAAGCCGTTTTATATACAGCATAATTTCTGGGGTCCTCACCAGCCTTATTTCGTACCGGACGAATATTTTCATATATATGAAAATATGGAAATTCCTCCGTGGGAAAATTTTATCTGCTCGCCGGAAAATGCTTGGAGCGTGCATCGTTTACGCAAGTTTCCCGGTAAAAAAAAGGCAGTCTGGAAGCAAACGTGGGAACCGCGTATCCGGCACAAATACGCTTTCATGACTTATATTGACAGTCAGGTCGGACGGCTACTTGACTATCTTGATGAAACCGGATTACGCGAAAATACTCTGGTGTTATTCACTACTGACCACGGTGATAATTTAGGCGGACATGGCGGATTACTTGATAAAGGTTTCGGGCATTTTGAAAATACTCATCATATTCCGATGCTGATGCGGCACCCTGATCTTCCGCCATCTGAGCGGAATGACCTGGTTTCTCTTGTCGATATATACCCTACTATCCTTGAAGCCTGCAGCATTAATTGTCCGAAAGGCCGGCATGGAAGGTCTTTATTGGATCAAAAAGTACCGGCTCGTGAATCAGTTGTAGTTGAATTCCATGGTTTACACAGCGTTACACTCTCGATGCGCACCATCCGCTGCGGCATGCAGAAGTATGGATGGACTGCATGCGGCGGCGATGAATTCTATGACTTATCAGATGATCCGTATGAAATCCATAACCGCATCAATGATCCTAAAGCCTTGGATCAAATCAGAACGCTTCAAAATAAACTGCTTGCCTGTATGAAGGATACCGGGGATCAGGCAGCCTCTCTATACAGCCGATGGCTCGAAGAAGGCTATACGTAAACAACAATAGCCAACATCCATGATTAATAATAATATTGCCGTTTTTTTGTTTTTATAGTTTCATGATTTGCCTGTTGTGCTGATAGTTGTTTTTCTTACAGCCGGACAGAAAAATGCTGCCCGGAAGACAGCAGAGCTTGATAAAAACAGAAACAATTATTGTGCATACTTATTGGTTAAAGTAATTTCTGACAGATTTAAATAAAACACTGTTTTTAAAATATAAAAATAAATA
>DNNS01000116.1:4085-9371 GCA_003497555.1 Spirochaetia bacterium | reverse complement strand
AAGTGGGAAGCCCACCTCAAGATTAGATATCCCTCTATCGCAAGATAGACTGAAGTTTCCTCAAAGATCATGAGGTAGATAGGCGAGGGGTGTAAGCATGGCAACATGTTCAGCCTACTCGTACTAATCAAACGTGAGCCTTAACCATATCTTCTCTTCTCTTCTGTAAACACGCTATAATCCGCTCGGTGGCCATGGCGAAGGGGAAACACCTGTTCCCATCCCGAACACAGCAGTTAAGCCCTTCAGCGTCAATGGTACTCCCCGCTATTTGGTTCAGTTCTCTTTGAGATTTTAATTATGAAACAAATGGCGGGGGGAAGAGTAGAACGCTGCCGAGCGGTTATTTCTTCTTGCTTATTACAAAGTCAAATCAGTATTAAAATCCAATCCAATCTGTTCTTACTCAAATTAAAAAAATTTTCAACAAGAATTATATTTAAATTCTCCAAATAACTCATTAAAATATGCAAATATATTTTCTTTTCATTTTCTCAAGGTTGAAGAGATGCTTTTAATCTGAGCGAGGTTTTTTTCTCAGCATCAGTTCGAAATGCCTTCCTTACATTACATTTCGAGCAATAACTATTTCCCGAATATCTCTTTTATAACCATTGTTATCAGCAGGTAATTCCTCAGTGTATAAAAATGGAGTTAAAAATTTTAACCGCAGAGTAGCACCCCGCTTTCCAGGCGCGCCGAGTGCCTCACCTGTTGCCTTCCAATCCGGTGTTCAATACTTTAGGACGCCTCTTGGCGCGGCTCACTTGTGAATTTGTTGCTCTGCGGTTATTTATTTTTTCCCCTACTATTTTAAGATCTGAGTATATACAATCCGGCATTGTTTTTATTATGAATTTCAAAAATAAATAAAACCCGTTCCTAAATAATAAATTTTTAACCAAATTAGGAATGATTTTTTTTCTTGAGGAAATAGCAGTATAGTCCACTTGCCCGTTTTAAAATGATAAGCGATAGTCCTGTCTTACTGTGATGCTGCTGGTTATTTTCATTTACTCCCGGCCAAATTTGCTACAAATTCCAAAATAGAGTAAATTATATACGCCTGACAAGGAGGCCATATGAAAAAATACCAATGCACAGTATGTAATTATATTTATGATCCGGCCAAAGGCGACCCAGACGGCGATATTGCCCCTGGAACGGCATTTGAGGATATATCGGATTCCTGGGCCTGCCCGGTATGCGGGGCTTCAAAAAGCGATTTTGAACCTGTTGAATAATGCTGCCGGTTAAACTCAGAGAAAATGTTTACTGGACAGGAGGTATAGACTGGGACTTGCGTAATTTTCACGGTTATCTTACGCAAAGAGGTTCCACCTATAATTCTTATCTCATTATAGATGAAAAAATTACTCTTATAGATACAGTCAAACATTATTTAGCGGATGAAATGCTTGCGCGCATTTCAAAAATTATTGATCCTTCCCGTATTGACATTATAATTTCCAATCATGTAGAAATGGATCATTCCGGAAGCATTCCGGCAGTAAAAAAAATTGCGCCCAGGGCAAAAATCTATACATCCGCTCCGCAGGGAGAGAAAGGTCTGTTCAGGCATTTCCGGGAAAAGTGGGAATTTATCCCGGTAAAAACCGGTGATACGCTTTCCATCGGCAGCCGCACACTGGCTTTTATCCAGGCACCCATGGTGCACTGGCCCGACAACATGGCGGTTTATTCTTCTTTCGACAATATACTTTTTTCCAACGACGCTTTCGGACAGCATTACGCTTCGAGCGAACGATTTGACGATGAATGCCCTAATGATATTCTTATGCATGAGGCGAAAAAATATTACGCCAACATTGTCATGCCATACGGAGCCCAGGTGCAGAAAGTACTCGAAGCCCTGAAAGGCATTGCGCCTGATATGGTTGCGCCCAGTCACGGCATAGTCTGGCGGAAAAACTTTACTGCCCTGCTCGAATCTTATAAAAAATGGAGCCTGTATCAAAACAGAAAATACGCCTGCATTGTTTACGATACCATGTGGCATACTACGGCTAAAATTGCCCAGGTACTGGAAGCGGCTTTTGCTGAAAAAAATATTCCGGTAAAAATGTTCAATCTGCAGAACACGCATATTTCCGATATCATCACCGAAGTACTCGAGGCTGAATATATCTGCCTGGGTTCGCCTACACTTAATAAAAATATTCTGCCGACCATGGCGGCTTTTCTGGCCTACCTTAAAGGCCTTGCACCCAAAAACAAAAAATCACTGATTTTCGGATCCTGGGGATGGGGAGGCGAGAGCCTTAAAATTCTTGAGGCCGCTGTTCAAGACTGCGGTTTTACAGTTTTAGGCGAGCCAATCGGATGCCAGTATATCCCCGACCAGGAAGAACTTTCCGTCATGAAAGAAAAAATATTAAAATCAATATAACAGGAGAAAGCATGTTATCACAAAAACTGACTGATGAATTTAACGAGCAAATAAATAAAGAAATATTTTCCGAATATCTATATCTATCCATGTCAGCCTATGCCAAAACTCTAAACCTCGACGGCGCCGCCAACTGGTTTATGATTCAGGCCCAGGAGGAACGTTTTCATGTCATGAAATTTTTTAACTATATCAATGACCGCGGCGGGCGGGTGATTTTAAAAGCTATTGACGCACCGCAGACCGAATTCTCTTCCCTTGTTGCTGCTTTTGAATACGGCTTGAAACATGAAGGTACTGTTACAGCCCGTATCAACCATCTCATGAATATTGCCCAGCAGGAAAACGATCATGCATCCAAAACCTTTCTGCACTGGTTTATCACTGAACAGGTTGAAGAAGAAGCTTCTTTTGAAAAAGTTATCAGCAAGCTTAAATTGGGAGGAAGCCAGGCGCTTTTTCTCATTGACAATGAAATGGGGCAGCGTGTTTTTACCCCTCCGGCCGGCGCATGAGCAGATTGGTTGGCGCAGAATATAAAGAAGCGCTGTCATTTAAATACCCGGAACAAATCAGTATTTTAGTAGTAAAAGATCAAAAAGGAAAATATAATCCCATCACCCTGGGTTGGGTAATGAATGCTTCTCATCACCCTCCCATGTTTGCTGTTTCCATCGGCAAAACCAGGTATTCTCTCTCCGCAGTCCGGCAGGCCGGGGAATTCACTCTTAATTTCCCTTCTGTGGAAATGACCGAATNNCACAGCGGAAAATCCACCGAAAAAATAACTTCTGCAGTGAAGACCGAACCGGCTAAAACCATTGACAGTCTGCTGCTTTCCGACAGTGCTGCAGCTTTTGAATGCCGTCTGGTAAATGAGATGGAAGCCGGCGACCATATTATTTTTACGGCTGAAGTAACCGCTTCTTTCGTAAGTAATCCTCCGCGCCAGCGTATTTTTTCCAGAGAAAACGGCAGAATTTTCAGTCCGGCAGTATAATCTGAGTACCTGGAATCTTTCTCTGCTCTATAGTTCCGATGATGACTGGAGTAAAGACTATCATTCTCTGAAAAATGATTTAAAAAAACTGCAGGATTATGAAAATACCATCACTGACGGACCGGAATCTTTTTTTTCAAGCCTAAAGTGCGATCTTGATCTGCAGCGCCGCCTGGAAAAACTCTATACCTGGGCGCATCATAAAAGCGATGAGAATAAAACCATAGCTGTCTATACCGGTTTTTTACAGCAGATTTCCATATTGGCATCAGAAGCAGAAGCTCAATCAAGTTTTATCAGGGTGGCGGTCAATAATCTTGAAGAAGAAAAATATCTTGCCTGGATAAATCTGCAGGAATACAGTGAATATTTCCTGCTCCTGGAAAAAATCCGCAGATACAAACCATACACCCTGGGCCGGGAAACCGAAAAAGTACTTGCCCTGGCAGAACCCGCCATGGAATCAAGCCAGCGGATTTTTACCGAACTTGATGTCAGCGATTTTGATTTCGGCACTCTTGAACATGACGGGGAAAAAACACAGCTTACTCACGGCAATTTTTCTTTTTTCCTTCAGCAGAAAAACCGGAATCTGCGCGCGCAAGCCTTTAGCCAATATTACCGGGTTTATCATGCTCACCGACATGCTATAGCCTGCGCACTTTCACAGTCCGCTGTTAAAGACAGCATTAACGCGCGCATCCGCGGTTTCTCTTCCTGCCGGGAAGCGTGTCTTTTCAGCGACCGTATTCCCGAATCGTTTTATGATAATCTTCTTGGCGCTGTCAGCAGAAGCATATCTCCCCTGAAAAAATATTTTTCTTTCCGGAAAAAATCCCTTGGACTTGATAAGCTTTTTTTTTATGATACCTATGTTCCGCTGGTGTCTTCGGTAAAACATTATCTGCCTTATGAAGAAGCGGTAAAAATCTGCGTTAAAGCCTGCGCTGTTTTTGGGGATGAATACTGCAGGACGCTTGAAAAGGGCCTGCTTTGCGGCTGGGTTGATCGTTATGAGCGTCCCGGGAAAATGAACGGCGCCTATTCGGGCGGATGTTACGACTCTCCTCCCTATATTCTGCTTAATTACCGGGCAGATGATATCGGAAGCCTCTATACGTTAATGCACGAAGCCGGGCATTCCATGCATACCTGGTATGCTGTACGCCATCAGCCCTTTCAGTATTATCGATACAGTATTTTCGAGGCTGAAGTGGCTTCTACCTGCAATGAGATACTTTTAACAGATTATCTTTTGAAAAATTCTCCGCAGGCAGATCTCAGGCTGTTTGTTCTTAACAAGGAAATCGATGAAATACGTGCGACTTTTTACCGGCAAACCATGTTTGCCGAATTCGAGCATATTATACACATGACTTCAGACCGCAATGACCCGCTTACCCTTGACTTTATGACCGAACAATATCGAAAAATTTTATATAAATATTTTGAAAACACAATTGAGATCTGTGAAAATCTTTCCCTGGAATACCTGCGCATCCCGCATTTTTATTCGGCATTTTATGTATATAAATATGTAACCGGCATAATATCCGCTATTGACATTGCTACCCGGCTGATAGCCGGGGAAAGAGGGGCAGTGCAGAAATATCTTGCGTTTTTAAAATTAGGCGGAAGCTGTTATCCGCTTGAGTCTCTGCAGACTGCCGGGACTGATTTAAATTCAGACCGGCTGGTGGAAAATGCTGCGCGCTATTTTGCACAATGTGTAGAAAAATTTTCTGCGCTTTTAAACTGTAAATAATCCAGACGTATCTAATCAGATTATTGATTTAAATGAAAAAAAATATAACCGTTAACATACGCTAAATCTGTTCGCATTTGTTAACGGTTATAAAAATTTTAAAATCTGAGC
>DNNS01000116.1:0-4072 GCA_003497555.1 Spirochaetia bacterium | reverse complement strand
AAGGCTATTTACCAGGGAGTTGTTTACTGATGTCTTAATATTGTTGACCAGATTTGAATGCTGCTGATCAATATTATTGCCAGCAGAAAGTAACGCAGGGAGGCGTTTGACATTGTTTTACTTATTCTGGCTCCGACCTGCGCTGCCGGAACGGAACTTGCGATGAGAGCTGCCGCTAAAAAAAAATCAGCCTGCATAGAAAGAATCTTGCCGATCGCTCCCATAAGGGCGCCGATAAAAACAGCTGCCAGACTTGTGCCAATGGTCAGTTTGACCGGCATTTTTAAAAAAATAATCATGGCTGGTACCAGAATAAACCCCCCGCCGGCGCCGACCAGACCTGAGATACTTCCAATTACTATGCCAATCACCATTGAGATCTTTTTGCTGTATATTGCACCATCCGCAGATTCCCTTTCCTGATCCGGCTGCATAGTCTGGATAAACATCATTATCAGCGCTGCAAGAACCATTATGCCGAAACACAGCATAATTCCCCGATTGGGAAAAAATTTTGATAAATATGAAAAAAGAAGCGAAAATGCCCCCATGGGAATTCCAAGGCTGAGAAGAATATTTTTATCAATATAATTGTTTTTATTATGGATGATCATACCCGATGATGCTGACGCCAGAACCTGCATCATAGACAGCGCTGAAACCGTTTTCATGGAAAGCTCTCCGACACCGGTTAATTTCGGTATAAAAAGCATCAGCGGTATCATGATAATAGCTCCTCCGAGACCAAGAAGACCCGATAAAAAACCGCCTATAATACCCAGAAAAAAAAGGGTAATTATCATGATTTTTTTTTATTATATGCTTTTTTTGCAAGAGACCTGGCAGATTTATAATCGTCTGCCTCGGTAAGCGCTGCTATGTACTGCGCCTGAACCAAACCATTGTAAAATCCGCGTACAGCACGAAAGACTGCGAAAAAAATATTTTTCATGTATAACCTCATTATATTGCCCGGGATATGTCAGGTACTAGACAAATTTGCCTGCAGATAAATTATTATCAGCTTGTTATTTCACCAAGCAGTGACATTATCCGGCTGGGTATAACCCGTAAACAAGATTTTACCGTGCGTTTGCAGGGACAAAACGGACAGAATCATTGCTTTCAGGTGTATATGCAATATCCATGCCATATATAGATCATAAAACTCCTGTAATAAACATTCATTCTTGATATTTTTCTCAGGGAAAACCGTTTTTTTGGTTTGTTAAAATTTTATCAGTAAAAACATGTTGGAAAAATATGTTGCAAAATAGAATAGCTATTGTATAATGCAACATATGAAAAAATCATCCAGCCTGCTGAACAAATTTATCCTGGTATTCGTTTCCCTGGCCGCGGTAATTGTACTGCTGGTATTAATAACGATTTCCATGCTGCAATTCATGAAAAACCAGATAAATTTCAGGGAAGTCACTTCGTTGTTTTATGAATCGGTTCTTGACGCCAGACGATCTGAAAAAAATTATTTTATGTTTTATAAAAATTCCGATTATGAAGAGAATATCAGAACTCTGGCCCGGGCGGGGGAATTAATAAACAGCAACAGATTTTTTTTTGAGCACCTTTCCGGTCAAACCGTTTTTACCTTCAGCAGTCTGTCAGAACGGTATGTGCAGATGATGAGCAATCATCACCACGGCCTGACCAGGGGCAAGCCTGGCGATCCGGCTGCCGAGCCGGCCATCCGTTTAACAGGCCAGCAGCTGCTGAACGCTGCCGGTATATTTAACAGAAACGAAACAAAATACCTGCATGCCGGCATCAACCGCCTGATTTTATTTTCACTGTCCATAATCGCCGTGCTTGCAGGTTTATGCATCATAATAATAGTTATTGCCTCAAAAAAATTTTTTGCGCCGTTAAAACAGATTGAAGCAGGCCTTAATGTCATAACCGAAGGAGGCATTAATAAAATTAATATACAGGTTAAGGATCAGGAAATTAATTCCCTGATTGACACTGTAAACAAAATGGTGCAGGAACTGGAAGAAAAAAAATGGCAACTGGTCCATTCGGAAAAAATTGCCGCGCTAGGAGCCATGCTTTCCGGAATTACTCATGAAATAAATAATCCGGTTTCAAATATTTCAACTTCGGTAGATATTCTGAAAAGCGGAACAGGAAAGAAAAAAAGCGCCCTGGAAAAAAAAATTATCGGTCAGATTGAAGGAGAAATTGAACGCATAAGAAAAATTATCGGTATTATTACCGGTTTTTCGCAGAAAAAAAATCTTAAAATGACCTGGACGGCGCTAAACCTGATAATACAGGAAACTTATGTCTTGTTAAAAAAAAATATTCCTGAAGACATAGACCTGCAGATAAAAATAAACAGGCAGCTTTATATTAAAGCGGATAAAAGCTGCATGCAGCAGGTATTTATCAATTTACTGAAAAACTCAGCTGATGCCATTGGCTCCCGGAAAGGCCGGATAACGATTTTCGGGCAGCTCCTTACCATAAAAAATCCGGATGATTTTTCCATCTTTTATAAAAATCCCATACCCAGTCCGCGGAAAATACCCGGCCGGTATATTGAAATACAGATTACGGACAGCGGTCCGGGCATCAGAGAAAACATGCAGAATAAAATTTTTGAACCTTTTTTCACTACCAAAAAAAATCATGACAACATGGGCCTGGGCCTGTATATAATAAATGAAATTATCAGGGAGCACCAGGGAGAAATTTTCTATAATAACAGCCATGAGAAATCCGGATTTGTTATTTTACTGCCGGCCAGGGATGATCAATGAAAACCGGGACCATGAAAATGCTTATTATTGACGATGAGAAAATAACAATCGATAACCTGCAATATCTGTTTAAAAAGGAAAATTATGAGGTATTTACCGCCCTGGACAGCAGTCAGGCGCTGCAGATGATCGAGAATATTGACTTTGACATTGTCCTGACCGATTTGAAAATGAAACAGTATGACGGACTGGAAATACTCAAGCGCTGTAAAAAGAAATCACCTTGGACAGAAGTTATTATCATAACCGCTTTTGCCGCGGCGGAATCGGCGGTAACGGCTATGAAGAACGGCGCTTTTTATTATATTTCCAAACCGTTTAAATTCGAAGCCTTGAAAAAAATTATAAGCGAAGCCGGAGAAAAAATTTTACTGAAACGGGAAAACCGGACATTGAAAGAAAAAATTAAAAATTTAAGCTCCGAAAACCGTTTTCTTACCATTGACGGTAAAATGCAGAAAACTCTGGAACTGGCAAAACAGGCTGCCGGTTCCGACGGCAATATCATAATCAGCGGCGAAAGCGGCACAGGCAAGGAGCTGTTTGCCAGATTTATTTACCTGCACAGCAAACGGGCCGGGCAGCCGTTTTCAGCGGTGAATTGCGGAGCCTTTAACGAAGAATTATTGGCCAATGAGTTATTCTGTCATGAAAAAGGCGCGTATACCGGAGCCGGCGAACAAAACCGCGGGATAATTGAATCGTGCGGCGAAGGTACTCTGCTGCTGGACGAATTCACTGAAATGTCCAAATCCATGCAGGTTAAATTATTACGAGTTCTTCAGGAAGGCGAGATCTTCCGTCTTGGTTCCGCCAAACCGGTAAAAATTAATGTAAGATTTTTTGCCGCCACCAACAGGGATATTGATGAGGCTGTCAGGGAAAAAGCGCTTCGTCCCGATTTGTTTTCNNGTCTCCCACCTCTTCGGGAACGTAAAAACGACATAGTGTTTCTTTTTTCCCATTTTATTAAAAAGTATACAGAAAAAGATAACAAACGTTTCGGCGGTATTGAGAAAGAGGCCCTGGATTTGCTGTTGTCCTATTCTTTCCCGGGAAATATCAGGGAACTGGAAAACATTGCAATCCGCGCTTCCGCAGTTGCCAGAGAAGAAAAAATTCTTGCCGCTGATCTGCCGGATGAGGTTAAAAAAAATAAAAACAAAATTATTCCGGATACTTCCGTTTTTGAACCGGTATCGCTTGAAGAGCAGGAAAAAATTTTTATCCGTAAAATACTGGATTATACCGGAAACAATAAAAACCAGGCTGCCAGATTATTAAAAATCGAC
>DNNS01000759.1 GCA_003497555.1 Spirochaetia bacterium | reverse complement strand
TTTGAGTACCAAAATTTCATGGGCAGCCATCAGCAGTCAGACAGCTTCGCAAACCGGTATTCCGCTCCGCCGTTCTGCTGCCGCCATAAAAAAATATCTGGAGTTATTAAAAGAAGATTTGCTTGGGAAAAATCGCTGCCGGATGAAACAACTTGGCTCCTTACATATCAAGCGCAAGGCCGCCAGACGGAGCTATAATCCGGCCAGCGGCGGATATGTCGATATTCCGGCAAGAAATGCCGTTCGTTATCTGCCCGGTTCTGCCGTAAAAAAACTAATTATTAAAAACACCGGTTATAAAAACATAGATATAACCGGGCAGCCAGAATTTTCTGTTCAGCAAAAAAGAACAGCGAATACCCCGGCGTCTGTTTCCGCAATTAAAACAGAACCGCTAAAAAAGGAAAATTTTCAAACCGCATCCGCTCCTCCGGATTTTTCGCCTTCTTCCGGGGAAGTACTGGCCAATATTGAAAAAAAATTAGAGAAACTTTTTACAAACGCAGGTCAGGCCGAAAAGACCGCAGTCTCAGACCGGCCGGAGAAGACTGATAACAGCCCGAAAAAAACATCTGCCTTTGTTAAAAACGGGCAGCTAACACAGACCGAAACGGCTGAACCCGGGGAAAAAACAAAAAAATCAAAAATTAATTTACATCTGCCTGTATTTACCGAAGCCCCCTTTGCCTATACGGCAGTTTTTCTGCTGGCCCTGATTTTGCTGATTACTGCGCCTTTTACCCTGATAAAAGAAAACAGCTTGTCTGCAGGAGATTTAATAAAAAAACATGGCTGGGAATATAAAATACAAAAAAACGATACTTTACCGGCTATTGCTTTTAAATGTTACGGAGACGAAAAATACTGGCCTCTGCTTTTTGTTTTTAACCGCGATACTCTTGTCCGTCCGGAAATTCCGGTAGGTATAGATGAAATTAAAATACCGGCGCTTGCTGCTTCCTCGCTTTATAAGGCGTCATATTATATGTATCTTTATTATCGTAACTGCGGTCTTGATTCCAAAGCTGCTGATATGCTTTTTTTGGCCTGGAAAGAAAATCCGGCGTATGTCCGGGAGAAGATCGAATATCTTGAAGAATTCAGAGCTGAACCGGGAGTAACTGCGGCCCAAAAACTGCAGAAATATCTTAACCGCTGAATGTTCGTCCGTTAATTAATTTTTCTTTTTTTTCAGGCACTGGCTGCAGGCAATCAGCGGTAAATCAGAGAACAGGTTTCCCTCTTTTTCGAGCATAAAGGGAATGTCGCTGGTCTCGGTCATACCCGGCTGGGTGTTAATCTCAAGCGCCCAGGGAATCCCGTTTTTATCTATTATATAATCAATCCGTACGCAGCCCCGGTAATGCATGAAACGGTAAATCTTGCGTGATATATCAATTACGTTATCGGCGGTCTGTACCGGAATAGAAGCCGGGATAATCAATTCTGTCATGCCCTTGGTATATTTGGCTTCATAATCATAAAAAGCTTTTTTGGGTCTGATCTCAAGAATAGGCAGAACATAAATGGTATTGTCGTACTCTAAAACTCCTACCGTGATTTCTGTTCCCGCAATATACTGTTCAACAAAGAATCTGGTGTTTTTATTCTGCATATCGGCAAAGTTATTTTCAAAGCATTCTTTAAGCTCCTGACTGTTGTTTATTAAAAAAATTCCGCAGGAAGATCCGCTGCTTTCCGGTTTGAATACTACCGGAAAATCAAGATGATAACCGAGATTTTCATTGAGCAGTGCGTAGTTATTGGGGACCTTGATATGCGGAGAAGTAAAAATTCCATTGGCGCGCAGTATTTCCTTGGTGCGTATTTTATTAAATGATATGGCGCTTGACAGCATGTTTTCCCCGGTATACGGGAAAGCAAGCGTATCAAGTACAGCCTGCACAGTGCCGTCTTCGCCGAATGCGCCGTGCAGACAATTACAGATTAAGGCGGGTGATACTTCCCGGATCTGATCAATAAAATTTTCTGCCGGATCAATTTTAACAGCGCTTAACCCGAGACCGCACAGCGCATTGAAAACATTTTCCCCGGAACGAAGCGAGATCTCGCGTTCTTCTCCCGGGCCGCCTGATAAAACCGCGATTTTAAGGTTTTGCAGAAGTTCTGTCAATTCCTGCCGTTCAAGCGGGATCATGTACAAGCTCCCGGCCGGTTTTATATATGTCTCCCGCCCCCAGAAAAAGCAGAATGCCTTTTTCCTTCTGCTGGCAGTATATTTTCAGTTTGTTTTTCAGCGCAGTCCGGCTTCTAATATATTCGGTTTTAACGCCTTTTTTTTTCAGCAGCTCATAAATCAGGGCAGAGCTGATGCCTTTAATCGGGGTTTCGCCGGCCGGGTAAATATCCGTTAAAAATACCGTATCGGCCGAGGAAAGGGCATCGGCGAATTCACGGTACAGATTCATGGTGCGGGTAAAACGGTGGGGCTGAAAAACCGCTGCCAGGTGCCTGGTAATCAGGCGTACAGCCTCAAAAGTCGCCCTGATTTCAGTCGGATGATGTCCGTAATCGTCCATGATCCGGAATCCAGATACATAACCAAGCGTATACATTCTGCGCGCCACGCCGTTAAAAGAGGCAATGCCTTTTTTTATTTTGGCCGGAGGTATGGCAAGTTCAAGCCCGGCTGCAATCGCAGCCAGGGCGTTAAGTACATTATGCCTGCCCGGAACCTGGATGGAAAACTCGCCTAAAGGTTTTTCGGCATGCACCTGGAAATTCATTTTTCCTTCGGTAAAAGTAATTTTATCAGCCCATAGATCACAGGCAGGAGAAAATCCGTAGGATACATACGGCCTGGAACTTTCCTCTGCCAGAACCCGCAGTGTCTGATCTTCAAAACAGATGATATTTTTCCCGTAAAAAGGAGTACGGTTCATAAAATTCAGAAAATGCAGGCGCAGATTTTCTTCGGTTTTATAAAAATCCATATGATCATTATCAATATTGGTGATAATGGAAATAGTCGGCGAAAGATTAAGAAATGAACCGTCGCTTTCATCAGCTTCGCAGATGAGAAGATTGCCTTTCCCCAGGGTGGAATTGGAATTAATTTTAAGAAAATTTCCCCCGATAACCGAAGTAGGTTTAAGCCCTCCTTCGATGCATACTGAAGCAACTATGGATGTAGTAGTGGTTTTGCCGTGCGTACCGGCTACGGCAATTCCGAATTTAAGGCGCATAAGTTCTGCTAACATTTCACTGCGGTGAATTACGGTAATGCCTTTTTCCCGGGCGTGTAAAAGCTCTTCATTGGCAGGGCTGATAGCCGAAGATGTTACGATCACATCGGCATTTTTAATATTTTCGCGCCGGTGGCCAATATAGATACGGCAACCCTGTTTTTTCAGTTCACCGGTGACAGGTGATGTTTTTAAATCGCTGCCGGAAACTTCAAAACCCAGATTATGCACTATA
>DNNS01000520.1 GCA_003497555.1 Spirochaetia bacterium | reverse complement strand
TATTAGTCCTGCCTCAACATGTCCTTGCGGACCAACGTGAAACATTTTCATCGTTCTGGGTGTCGTTGTTGACATGATGACTCTCTGAATATTTTTAAGTTAGATTGAATATATAAGTACATCTGGAAAAATTTTAATCACTGGCGAAGGTTTCTCTGTTGAGCGAATAATAAAAAGTATTCTACTTCTTTGGATGGTTTTTAAAAAATTCCCAGATGACTTTATTTGCATCTATATCTCTGGATGTTCTGCCAATTGCATTTTCCGCCATGTATTGATAACCGCCCGGCCATGTGTGGCCGCCGCCCAAAATAATACAGCGAACGACTTCAGCACCGCCTTTATCATTTGGATATAATTCTCTGATTACGCGCGTGCCGTCTGCAGGGTCAATATCCGGATCTTCGGTTATAATCGGTTGTGTCCGGCAGCCGGCAGCTTTTACCCAGAATTTCACACTGTCATCGCTGGATAGCACACTGCCGCGGTTAATGCCTGAATTATTCTTGTCAAATAAACCTCCAATTTTTCCGCCCTTCCAAAATACGGTTGGATCATTAGTACCGGGCATGAGCAGAACCGAAACAGGCTTTGGATTAGGGTATCTGGCTGGAAAGTTATCCGGAAGAGCAACTGCAATTACTGCAATGGCGGCAATTTTTTCTTGAAGATCAAGCGCAAGCCTCTGGGCCATTATACCGCCATTTGATATTCCGGAGGCGTATATGCGTTTAGGATCGATCTTCGCGTTTTTTGCAATTTCTTCTATCAATGCAGAAATGAAACCTACATCATCGATATTTTCGCGTAAACTGCGAAATTGGTTGGCATTTCTGCCGTCGTTCCAGCCATTTTCCACAGCATCGGGATAAACAACAACAAACTTTTCTTTTTCTGCCAGAGTACTCAAACCTCCGGAGGTCAGTTTGATAGTATTAATTCCATCACCGCCGCCGCCATGCAGAACTATAAGCAGAGGCGCGGGTTTTGTTTTGCTCAGAGAGACTGGTAAATATATGATGAAAGTTCTTTTTAGGCCTGCAAAAGTAATTGATGCCTGCTTGTGCCCGGGAAAGTTCTGAAGTGTGGAAATTTTTTGTTCCTCTTTTGATATTTCTGCAATCTTATTCATTTTAAAAACTGCAGCCTTATCCATGAAATAAACGGTCAGGTCAAACGATGTCCTGTCATTTTGAATACTTTTAAATTCTCCGAGCAATACCGCCTTTCCGGGTCTGCAATTTTTATAATTTATGTCGGAAGAAATCTGAAGGTCTTTATCCGTATAACCGGAAACCGGTCTTCCGGTTCTTCTGTTAAAAACGGAAAGATACTTTAATAAAAATCTCATCGTTTGATCGCGGGATGAAGCTACTATTATCATATCTTTATTTGTTTCAATATTTTTTATAACACATGGCATACTGATGATACCTGTACTCCAGTTACTAAACTCAGTATCCATTAATTTTTGAAAGTTGACTTTTGTGTCCCCATATAAAGCAAACAAAAAAACGGCAAATAAAATAGATACTGGCTTTATACAAAGCTTTATAACCGTCTGTCTATAAAATGTACAGGGATTTTCTTTTTCCACCCGAAAAAATTAAACCTCTTTTTACCCAGGAATTCAATCTTCAATATTAATTTTTTTCCTTAATCATTTAAAATCTGAGCATATACTTCTTTATTAACCGCTACAGGCCCAGTTCTTTTATTTTCTGACGCAGGGTGTTGCGGTGAATACCCAGGTATTTACTGGCTTCTTTCTGATTTTGATCGGCATTAATCAGGGCTTCTTCCAGTAATATATTTTCGACTTTGGTGATAATATTATTATAAATATTCCCGGATGCATGATTTTTCATTTCATTTAAAACCTGAAGTTTTAACGGCCCGCTGTCCGCTTTCATCGCTCCGGCGAGAATTGATTCCGGCAAATCTTGAATATCTATGGTATTTTTACGGCAGACAATCACAGCCCGTTCCATACAGTTTTCAAGTTCGCGTATGTTGCCCGGCCAGGAATATCCGCAAAGCGCCTGTTCGGCCTGCAGTGTAAGATTAGGGATTTTTCTGTTGTGCCTCTTGTTGAAAACCGCCAGGAAATGCCTGATAAAAAGCGGAATATCTTCTTTGCGGTCGCGTAAAGCAGGTATGGGCAGGTGAATAACATTCAGGCGGTAAAATAAATCTTCCCGGAAAGTTTTTTTTTCCGCCATTTCCTTCAGATTTTTATTAGTAGCGGCAATGATCCGTACATTTACCCTGATGCTTTCATCGCTTCCCAGCGGTTCAACGGTTTTTTCCTGAATAACACGCAGCAGTTTGGCCTGCAGATGCAAGCCCAAATCGCCGATTTCATCCAGGAAGAGGGTACCCTCATCCGCCTGCAAGAATTTACCCCTGCGATCATTTACCGCTCCGGTAAATGCGCCTTTTTTAAAACCGAAAAGTTCGGCTTCTATTAAATTTTCAGGAATGGCAGCGCAGTTGATTCCCACAAACGGTTTTTCCCAGCGGCCGCTTTTGTAATGAATCTGCCGGGCAGCCACTTCCTTGCCCGAACCGGTTTCTCCGGTAATCAGGCAGGTGGCGTCCGTGTCGGCTACAATACCGATCATTTCCTGCAGTTTTATGATCTGGGAACTTTTTCCGAAAAAAATGTTTCCGGTATCTTTTTTTATCAGCTCCTGTTTAAGGCTGCGCGTCTGATCCAGCAGTTCTTCTTTTTCTTTCCGGGCAGAGGAAAAAATATAAATACGGTTGGCGATCAGGCCGCAAATTATAGTAAGAAGCTCAATAACATTCTGCGCATCGTTTTCTCCGCCAAATTTTTTTTCAATACTTAATACTCCGATAATACCGCCGGTAGATGATTTCTGGCTTTTTATAGGCAAGGCAAAAAAAGAATTTTTTTCTCTTGGACTGCGGCGAATTTTCATTTTATTGAGAAATTCCCGGCTGCGGGATATATCCGGAATAAATTTTATTTTTCCGTCTGTGAAAACCGACCCGATTATTCCTTCTCCCGGGCGGTAAACCCCTCTTTTGATAGCCTGTTCCGAAAGGCGGTAGCCGCCGGCAGTACGCAGAACATTTTGCTCATCCGCCAGTACAATCATGCCGCGTCTGAGGCCGGGATGCCTGGAAAGCACTGTCATTATACTTTCAAACATAACGGGAAAATCCGCAGCGTCGTCAAGAATACGGGCAATATCAAGCAGGCATTTCTGATCATCAATTCTGGAACGCAGATTTTCAATCAGCCGGATTTTTTCCATGGTCTGGGCGGCAAAATCGGCGATGGACATGAGAATATCGGCATGCTCTTCATTGAAGGCATTTTTTCGGTTGCTGTCAACACTGATTACTCCGATTACCTGACTGTTTACAATCATGGGCGCTGCCAGTTCTGAAACCAGGTCGGTTCTGATGCGTACATAATCGGGATTTTGCCCGGCGTCGTTTACGATTAAAGGTTTGCCTGCCTGGGCTGCCCGGCCGGTTATACCCTCGCCGATTTTAAGTCTGGTGGCAGCGGCTTTTTTCTGATTAAGCCCCCGGGAAACCCGGATTTCCAGGATATTATCCGCCGGATTAATAATCATTATACTGCCGGTAAGCGCATCGGTAACGGCAATAACACGATCAATTAAATACTGCAGAAGATCATCCGGCGTAAGAGCCGTATTGACGGTTTTCAGGATTTCTTCAAGCAGTTCAAGTTTACTTTTATTTTTCACAGGTTTCCGGTCAGTTCCTGATTATTATATCATCATACCGTATCAGGGTGCCAAATTTATTTTTTGAGCAAGAAAACAATTCTTTTCAATTCCCTTCTGATCATAATATAATATCAGGCAAAACAATAATAAAAATTATGGCCAGGAAAGAATCTGCAGTTATCAATGCTTACCGGCTTTTAACCGGTGAAATAAAGCATTACCGGGCGAATGGATATAATACCATTCCATCCGAACGCGCTCTTGCCGAAAAATTCGGCGTATGCCGGGTAACAGTCCGTAAAGCCATTAAAAAAGCCATTGCCTGCGGTCTTCTGACGGCTGAAAAAAAAATTTATTATATCAATCCTGATAAAAATAAAATAATCTCCAATATTGCATTTGTGTCGTGGGGAATGGGCGTACCCTTTAACAAGGTCTGGTCGCGGGTTATGTTTCATCTCCAGCAGACTGCCGAAAAAACCAATTTCCGCCTCAAACCGTTCCTGTTTTCTTTTGGAAGCAAACAACTGTTTAATTCCGATGATATTTTCAGACATAATGAAGTTATTATACTGACGCATAAAAAAAATATTCCATTTGAAAACATGAAAAATAAAATCATCATAGCTACTGATGAGGCTTTTGATGACGGGTTGATAAATATAATATCCATCGATAATTATCGCGCCGGGGTCATGGCGGCAGATTACCTGGTATCCTGCCGCAAACGCAAAATTGCATGTATTACCCGTGATTTTGGAAATAATTACCGGCCGTTTGAACTGCGCGCCGGGGGGTTTTCCGAACGTGCGCAAAGTATCGGAAATATAAAATTTAAAGTATTTTCAATTGCAGCCGCAACCGGTTATAATTATCTTGAAAAAATCAACAGGCTGGTTCCGGAACTGGCAAAAAATTATAACGGGATTTTTATCTATTCAGACGAGGATATGCGGTCCATCTACGGATTTTTTAAAAACAAAAACTATAATCCCGAAATCATTACCCTGATGGGCAGCGGAGACCTGGAAAATCATCATATACCCATTGCTTATCTTGATCACGCAGAAAAAGCAATTGCTGAAGAGATTATGACCGCTGCGCAAACCCTGCTTGATAATCCATCCCAGGCAAGAATAAAAATTCTCATTCCTCCCAGACTGCACAGAAATTTGCTGTAAATAATGGCAGTAATACATTTCTGCAGTCATAATCTGCATCTTGAAAAAATACATTCCACTCCCAGTCATTATCACGAATTCTGGCAGCTTGACTGGCTGAAAAGCGGGCAGCATATTGCGGAAATTGACAAAAAAAAAATCAGGATCAGGCCCGGGGATCTGCTGCTGATCAGGCCTTATACCGAACATATTATTCATTATCCCGTACCTTCTGTGATTTCAACCGTTAAATTCAGCCTGGATGACAATTATCTTGTCAGGCGTAAATATTTTCTCAGTAAATTATGTACGGGGAAAAAACACCTGCTGAAAAAATTTTATCATGAATACGTCGGTACCCACTGCCGGCGGGAATATATTGCCGGCTGCTATATTGATATTTTAATTATAAAATATTTTCTCGGCTGTTCTCCTGCTGCTCTCCGCGACCGGCTTATGGAAAATGCCCTTGAGTATATGCACGGGCATCTTGCAGCTGCCGATAATGCCTCCATAGCCGAACACTGCGGTATTACCGTCAATCACCTGGTCAGACGATTCCGCCGCTATTACGGAGAAACACCGGGCAGAATTCTTCTCAGCAGAAAAATGCATCATGCGCGTCGCCTGATTCGTTCAGGCCTAAAAGGAATTCGGGAAATTGCCGAACAATGCGGTTATAATGACGAATTTGCCTTCAGCAAGGCATTTAAAAAAAATACCGGATTAAGCCCCAGTAAGTACCGTAACCTTAAATTTCACTAGGAGCTAAAGATTTTGTATCCACTCAGATTCTATAATTTTTAACACGAAGAACACGAAGTGAATATTTTAAATAGTTAAGAAA
>DNNS01000358.1 GCA_003497555.1 Spirochaetia bacterium | reverse complement strand
TTTTTGAAAAAAAAAATATTGCCGGAAGGAGAAAGTGAAAGCATGTTAAACAATACAAAACGAGCGCCGTTTTGCGCCGCTATCTTAAACAGCAGATTGGCATCATTTTCCAGATCGGTAAAACCGGGAATTACCGGCATATAGCAGATACCGGTGGAAATACCGCAAGCGGCAAGCTCTGCCAGCGCGGAAAACCGTTCTGACGGCCTGGAAACCTGCGGTTCCAAATCACCGGCCATACAGTCATCGGGTGCGCAAAAACTCATGCAGACCACGGAACGTCCGCCGCTTTTATCCGGAGAAAGCAGGCGTTTTTCTTTCACGATTTCTGCGGATTTTGTAACTATAAACGGCCGGGCCGGAATCTTTTTCAGGCTGCGCAGTACGGAAGAAAGATAGTCGGGATATAACGGCCGGGCAGCTCCGACATCATTAAGCCCGCCGCCGACTCCAACCAGCGCATTACTGCGTATACCGGGGAACTGAAGTTTTGCAAGTTCAAAAAAGTTTTCAATTAATGCCGGGTTTTGAAAAAGATCGCGGCTGCCCGGGCAGTAGATACATCCCCCTGTGCATCCCCGGTACAGATCAAGGGTATAATAAAAAGGGAAATAGTCATCAACTATGGAAAAAGTATTTAATGCCGAAGCAGCCCTGATCCGGCTGTAAAACGCAGCAGCCTTTTCCATTATACCGGCCCGGTAAAATCAGGATTCGGTTCCGGGAAACAGGCGTTACATTTTTCCTGCCATTTTTTCAGAAGACTGCCCAGATAGCGCGCGGTCTCGGGTTTTTCGGATATGATATTTTTCTGTTCGCCGATATCGGTTTGCAGATCATAAAGTTCCAGGCTCTGATCTTCAAAAAATTCTATCAGTTTGTACCTGCCGCAGCGCACGGAAGATCCGGGAGTTCCTCCCTGGTTGCCGTAATGCGGATAATGCCAGTATATAGCCTCTCGCTTCAGGCTTCCGCTTTCCGCAAGCAGAGGCATAAGGCTTTCTCCGTCAATATGCTGTTCTGGTTTAAACGGCAGTCCGGCCATTTCAAGAATTGTGGGATAAAAATCAGGACTGGTTACTGGCTCGCTGCATAAGGATCCGGCCTTTATTCTCTGCGGCCAGCGCACAAAAAGCGGCTCTCTGGTTCCGCCTTCATACATCCAGCCCTTGCCTTCAGCCAGGGGCGCATTGCAGGTAGGAGAACCTTCAGCAGTAGACAGACCTCCGTTATCGGAGGTAAAAAAAACAATGGTGTTGTCCGACAGACCGGTTTCATCAAGCACTGCCATCAGCCGGCCTATATTACTGTCCACAATTTCAATTAAGGCTGCATAGGCCGGATCAGACTGTATGATTCGCCTTTTAATACGCAGATGTTTTTTATGCTCTGCCGGGAAAAAATCTCCTTCAACAAACGGATCGGTTTGATCTATGCCGAGAGCGGCTGTTTTTTTGCGGTATTTTTCAATTAGTTCTTCTTTAGCCTGGATGGGCGTATGAACTGCATAATACCAGAGATTTAGAAAAAAAGGGGAATCACTGCGCTCTTTTACCAGTTCAATGGCGCGGTCGGTAAGATAATCGGTTAAAAAAATACCCGGTTCCGGGTCCGGCAGATTGGGAATTTTCCAGGGACTGAAATAGCCGTTTCCCGGATGCCCCCAGTAACAGCCCCCGATATTAATATCAAAACCGTGATGTTCCGGATAATACTGATCTTTGCCCAGGTGCCATTTTCCAATATGCCAGGTCTGATAGCCCCCGTCTTTCAGAGCCGAAGCAAGCGACTTTTCCGAGAGCGGAAGATGATCAATATACGGCGCATCAATAAGGCGCCCGCGCGAGGGATGCGCCCCGTTATGGGAAATAAAATTAGTTACTCCCACACCGGCCGGATATTTGCCGGTTAAAATACTGGCTCTGGTCGGGGAGCATACCGGGCAGGATGCATAGGCATCGCTGAATATCATTCCCTGCATGGCAAGTTTGTCAAGATTGGGGGTTTCATAAAAAGGACTGCCGTATATGGACAAATCGCGCCAGCCTAAATCATCCATAAGAATAAAAATAATATTCGGACGGGATTTTATTGTTGTTTTCAGTATTTGTTTCATATTGACTCCCTGAAAAATTTATTTATAAGAGACCACACCAGCTTATAATACTGTTTTNNGCTGGTGTGGTCAGACAAAAAATTAGAATTATTCAGAAATAATTTTTCTTGTGCCATTCCGATGTCCAAAGATTGGCGCGGATGAATGTTAAATTATAGCTGAAATTGTTTAATAAGGCAAATTGTTTTCTGTAAAGTATCGGCGCTTTGATCTATATACATTTTCGTTATGGAATAATACATGGAAGAAGGATAGTTTTTTAAAAAGAGTGCCCCTTCCGGGAAAAATTCATTCCATTGTTTCAAGACCAGGCTCCGGGTTTTGGGGCAGGGGAGTCTTTTTTTCAATATCAGGAAAAAACATTGCAAGTTGGGTATTAATATTGGCAGACAGTTTGTTTTTTATGGCAAGAATGGATCCGGTTTTGCCCTGTACACTTCCGGCGGCAGGAATAGAAGCAGTTTCAATTTTTAAAATTTATCAGCAGACTATCTCCGGAAACAAGAATATTCCCAATGACTGTTAAACCCATTTACCTCACAGCATATACATGAGTAGT
>DNNS01000582.1 GCA_003497555.1 Spirochaetia bacterium | reverse complement strand
GATTGTATCTGTATTTCAGGAATAAATTAAAAGAGCGCTGAAAAAATACGATTTCGTACCCGGTGTCCCTGAAAAATTATTTTGTTTTAAATCAGGCGGTCTCGCGTTTGATTAATTTTACCGGAAGAACAATACTGGAAATCTTTTCGCCTTTTATTTTTGCCAGAAGCATTTTAAGCGCGCTTTCCGCCATGAGCCTGATATTATAATCTATGGTTGTAATCCCGGGCGAAAAAAATTCCGTAAAAGAAAGATTATCGCATCCGATGATTTTTATTTGCCCGGGAACCTTAATGCCGTTTTGATAACAAAATTTATAGGCCCCGGCGGCATAAATATCATGAAAGGCCATAAGCCCGTCAATCCGGCCTGCTCTGTTCATTGCCCGCCGAAAGGCATTATATCCGTCAGTAAAGGAATTGCCGCTTTCGGATAAAAAAAAATTTTTCCCGGAAAAGTCATGTCCTTTCTTCTGAAGAGTATCCCTGAAACCGGTAAATCTTTCATCAATTTTCCGCATCTTTTTATTCCCCAGGTATAGCAAAGAAGTACAGCTCTGCGACAATAAATATTCAGCGGCTAAAACACCTGCCTGATAATTGTCAGGCACAATATAATTCAGTCTGGAATTTTGTAAATTACGCGATATGGAAATAACCGGGAACCGCGCAGCGTCTATTTTTTCAAAATATTTCAGGTTGGTAAGACCGGGTTCAAAAATAATTATAAGGCCCTGTATGCCCTGTTTTATTAATTCATCTGCCGCCTGACGCTCCCGGGAATAATCATTGGCAGATATTTTGATGTTGATATTGATAAGATTATTTTCCTTGCAGTAAAATAATTGATTGAGAAAAGAATTAAAATAGGTATTTTCAGAGTCCGGTAAAATAACTCCAATAGATAAAATTTCGTTTTTTTTCAGGCTTTTAAGATAAATACCATCGCCATGATGACGTTCGATTATATTTTCAGATTCCAGCAGTTCAAATGTTCTGGTTACAGTCGCCTGGCTGGCGCGGTATTTTTTCATAATTTCCCGGACAGTCAGCAATTTATCGCCATTTTCTAGTTTTTCTTTTTTAATATACGCCATTAGTTCGTTTTTTAATATGGTGTATTTTAATTCTCTGGAATCAGGATTTTTAGACATTTAACAATTCCTGTAAAATTAAATCTAAGGAGGTAAGCGCTCAATCGTGGCAATTTCAGTAGAATCCGTGCGCTTAATAAAAACAATAATACGATGAATTTTAAAATCTATAAATACTGTAATTCCCGCTGGGTGTATTTTATTTCTTGGGTATGCAAAACANNTTCTCACAGGAAGTAAAAAAAAGTATGAGTCATGTTATCAAGTATTTTCTGCAGATTAAATATAGATACGTACCCAAGAAAAAAATCGCGCTCTGTTCATTAAAATCCCTTGCATTATTTTAATTGAATAGATACAATTACAACAGGATTTTATGCCAAATAATTCTATTAATAATTTCTATTTTATTTTTTCAGGATCAAGACAAGGCATACAGTTTGAAAGAAATATTGTTTTATTTTTAATTAAATTTATTAATATAAAAAATAATAATGGATAATACCTGAGACTCCTGTAATGAAAAATATTTTGATAGATGTTAAAAATATAGACATGCTGTATCCTGTTCCCAAAAGCTATAAAGAGCTGATCTTTTCACCTTTTAAAAAAAAACAATACACGCGGGCATTGATACAGGCTGCACTGCAGATAGAAAAAAATGACAGCGTTGCTTTTTTGGGACCCAATGGAGCCGGTAAAACCACTCTGCTGAAACTCATCGGCGGCCTGCTGTTTCCTGCCGCAGGAAACATTTTTATAAATGGATTTGATACTGTTATAAATAATCAGGAAGCAAGGCAGCAAGTCGGGTTTGTTATCAATGAGGAACGCAGTTTTTACTGGCGCCTTACCGGTTATCAAAACCTGGCATTTTTCGGCGCTCTTGATAACATGTACGGGGCATCAATAAAAAATAAAATTGCTGAGCTGTTAAAAAATCTGGATCTTTCCGGCGCTGCTGATCTGCAGGTATCTTCATATTCTTCGGGAATGAAACAGCGTCTGGCCATTGCTCGCGGCCTCCTGAAAGAGCCTGATATTCTGATTTTGGATGAACCGACCAGAACACTTGATCCCCTGGGCGCCGAAAAACTGCATGATATACTGCAGAATATTTTTCAAAAAAAAAATAAAACCCTGCTTATTGCCACACATCAGATTTATGAGGCTGAAAAATTATGCAATAAGGTATGCATCATTTCCCGCGGCCGAATTCGCGCTTTTGACGAAATGAAAAAAATAACAAGAAAATTTAAAAATCTGCGTAATTTTTATTTAAAAATCATGAAAGAAGCGGAAGATAATTAATGCTGACGGCTAAAATCTGGGCATTTATCAGGCGCGATTTTATTATTGACACCAGTTATAAATTTTCTTTTGTTTTTGATCTTATCGGTTCCGCTCTGCCGCTTGTTACTTTTTATTTTGTCGGTAAACTGGTTGATTCGTCTTCGTCGGCTGATTTCAAATTCGGAGGGCATGGATATTTTCAGTTTGTGATAATCGGCGTTTCCCTGACCCAGTATTTTATGACGGCTATGAGCGCTTTTGCCGATACCGTACGCAGGGAACAGATGGAAGGATGCCTGGAAGCCATGCTGAGTACCCGCACCAGCCCCATGCAGATGATAATGCTTTCTCCGCTATACAGTTTTCTGTTTAATATTCTTCATTTAATCATTATTCTCGCAGCCGGAGGTTTTTTTTTCGGAGTAGATTACAGTACGGCAAATATTTCAGGCGCGCTTGTAATTTTGATTCTAACCATTCTTGCTTTCAGCGGTATCGGAATATTGTCGGCTGCGGTTATTGTGCTGATTAAAAAAGGCGATCCGGTGGAATGGATTTTCGGTTCTATTTTAACCCTGATCAGCGGGGCTTATTTTCCGGTAAGCGTGCTTCCCGGCTGGCTTCAGAAAACAGCAGAATTCAGTCCGCTTAAATATTCACTTGACGGCCTGAGGCTTGCGCTTTTTTCAGGATATAATATTTTTCAGCTAAGAAATAATATATATTGCCTTGGAATTGCGGCCGGGATAATACTGCCGCTGGGCATCCTGTTTTTTTCCCGTGCTGTTAATAAAGGACGGAAAGACGGAAGCCTGATGAAATATTAAATTTAATATGTTAAAATATTTTGTCTGACCAGGCCTGATTCTGACGGGCATGGAATACCCAAGGAGCTGATTATGATTTTTTTAGCAAAAAATCTTTGCCAGGGCATAAAGCTTTCCGGCGTAATTTTAATTGGTTTTTTTCTTAGTTTTACCATGCTTGATGCGCAAATGAAAACCGAACCTGTTTATAACGGTTTTGAAAATGATTTTATTTTTACCTCCGCCTTCGATCAAAGCGAACAAAAAGCGGTTATCTACCTGCCCAA
>DNNS01000027.1 GCA_003497555.1 Spirochaetia bacterium | reverse complement strand
TGCCGTTTTTTAAACAAATTGGTCAATTTCCTCAAGAAATGCCCCTTTTAAAAACTGGGAATTTGCAAGAGGAAATTTATATTTGCATATTTATTTTAATCCATATTGTCAATTTTATCCAGTATTTAATTAATATTATCTATTGTTTATACGGTTAAACTTATTTATAATGTCAGATATTAGGAGTTAAATTATGATAATTCCTGTGCATGGACATCCGGTATATAATTTACAAGTATGCGGTTGTTTTAATGATTATGAAGAATATGAAAAACTACTTGATGAATTAAAAGTTCAAAAAGAAAAGATTGTGGGTCTGAATGCGATCAGAATCTATAAAAATAAAGGATGGGCAATAAAAAAATATAATATAGACACATCAAGGATCGTTTATGTCAAATAAAGATAAAAAATATCCATCAGAAAAAAAAGTATTTAAAGATAAAAAAACCAGCAGGGAAATCTGGCAGATTACGGATTTTCCCTGTCAGCATAACAAATTATACATTACAACAAATTCCTGGACGCCTGACGGTAAATACATAATTTTTTTGGGGCAGCGCGGTACAAATATCTGGAACCTGTTTAAGGTAGCTATGTCCTCCGGCGAGATTACGCAGCTTACGGATGAAAAAGCTCATATCAATCCTTATAATCCCGATATTTCCAGCGATGGTAACTGGGTTTGGTATCATACAGGCACCGGGGAAATCAAGGGTGTGCACATAGAAACTCTGGAAGAAAAAGTCATTGCCAACATTCCGGAAGGTTCCTGGAGCAGCACGATAGCCGAGACGCCGGACGGAAAAAATATTATCGGCAGGGTGAATTACCATAAAAATCTTTTACAGCCGGATTATATGGAAAATTATGAATTAAACCGTACAATAACTATTATCTCTCTGGACGGAAAGGAAACGCCGCAGCAGGTCATGCAGGAAGAATTTCCCTTCGGTCATGTGTTGCCTCCCAACAAGGATGGTGTGATTGTTTATTCCAAATATGACCAGGGCGAACTATGGCGTATAGATTCTGATGGAAAAAACAAACGCCGGCTTTACGGCCATTATCATGATATCTGGATTACTCACCCGGTTTGGCTTAATAACGATGAAGTGCTGTTCAATGAGTGGCCCAAAGCAATGAAAAAAATCAGTCTTGACGGAAAAGTGGAAACAATAACCGAGTTCAACGCTTTTCATCCTGCAGTCAGTCCAGATAAAAATACTGTGGTCTGCGATACCACGCATCCTGATACCGGCATCTATCTGGTTGATATTAAAAAAAAGAAAAAAGAACTGCTCTGTCTTGATGAATGCGTTAGTATCGGCGGCGGCCAATGGGGAGAGGAACGTCCCTATCCGGTTGTGCATCATTATCCCTGGCATGTGCCCAGTACGCATTGTCATCCATCCTTTAATCGCAACGGCACCCAGGTACTGTTTAATTCTAACCGCGGCAGCGAATATATGCAGTTATTTGTTGTCATAATCTGATTTTCCGGAGAAAATAATGAGCATAGTTTCATCTGAGCGGGTTTTGCGATTAAAGGAAAGAATTTCCGAGCGTGCCCTGGAAAGAAAAAAATATTGGGAACAGGGCCGGCAGGTTCCGCCCGGCTGGCTTAAAAAAGAAGTATTCGCCCTGGCCTATGTTAAATATAGCAATCTGCCGCATCCGGTACGTTTTGCCAAAACTTTAGCAGATGTCTGGCTTTCTTCGCCCGTAAACATAGAGCCTGAGGAAATGATTGCAGGCTCCTGTTCTTTAGTACAAAGTATCGGTTATGATTATGCGCGCGGTATAATTGTTAAAAAAGATATCCCCGGGGAACTGCCTGATGATGAGCTGCGGGCGGTTCGCTATTTCCAGGAAAATTTTAATAATTATATTTCCGAATACGGAGAAATTGTAAGTGCTGAATATCTGGAAAAGAAAAATTTCCAGCATCCGCCGTTTTGCCTGGCTGCTTTTGGCGGCGGCACTTCTCATTTATCCTTTAATTTTGATTTTATTTTAAAATATGGCCTTATCGGAATAGAGAAAAAAATTAGAACTGCCCGTAAAGCTTACCGGGGTGATCAGAAAAAAATGGATTTTCTTGAGGCAGAAACCATTTTACTTGACGGCATCAGTCGTTTGTCATCCAATTACAGTCATAAAGCGTTGGAGTTAAGCCGGGAAGAAAAAAACAACAAACGGCGGAAGGAATTGCTGCAGATATCTGATATCTGTTCCAGAGTCCCCTGGCAGCCGGCCAGAAATTTCTACGAAGCTTTGCAATCAGTATGGTTTATTTATCTGCTGGACGGATTTGCCAATGGCATTAAGGGTGAGTTCGGGCGATTCGATCAATACATGCTGCCCTATTATAAAAAATCAGTTAATTCCGGAGAAATCACTGCCCAGGAAGCTCAAGAAATGATAGACCTGTTATGGGTTAAAATTAATACAGAAGGCGCAGGACGTACAATAACTCTGCAAGGTCCTGTAGCTGCAGGCAGTGATGTACTTGCCAACCTGTGTCTGGCCGGTCTTACACCGGATGGAGATGATGCCTGCAACGAGCTGACCGAAATGTGCCTTTCTGCAGTAGACAGGCTGGCCTTGCGTATACCTAATGTAAGTTTCCGCTGGAGTCCGAAAACTCCTCCGGAAGTTTGGCTGTCGGCTGTACGAATTTTAGCCAAAGGCCGGGCTTTGCCAGCTCTTTACAGCGATGCTGTTGTTGTACCGGCGCTTGTAAAAATCGGAGTTACTGAAAACGATGCGCGCGATTATACTACCGGCGGATGCAATAATATTCATATTACCGGCAAATCTCATTTCGGCTGCCCGGATGTCGACAAATTCAATGTTGTTAAACCGCTGGAATGGACTCTGTTCAATGGACACTGCCTTTATCATAATGAACAGGAAGGACTAACAACCGGGGAGGTAAACTGCTATAAAGATTTCAGCGAGTTGCTGGCAAGTTATAAGCAGCAGCTGGCCCACGGCATTAAGTGGTGCGCGGAAGCATGTAATATTTTACAGGAGCACAGATCGTATAATTTTCCTCATCTATACAAGTCATTGTTTGTTGACGGCTGTCTGGAGAAGGGATGCGTTATCGATAGCGGCAGCGCCAAATATAACGGTGGTATGTTCTGGTTGATCGGCTTCGCCAATGCCGGAGATTCCCTGGCAGCCTTGCGTAAAGCAGTGTTTGAGGAAAAAATAATTTCCTTGACTGAACTATGCCGGGTACTGAAAAATAATTTTTTGGGATGTGAAAATTTACAAGCCTATCTAAAAAATAAATGTCCGAAATTCGGAAATAATGATCCGTATGCCGATGATCTGACTGCGGAAATAGCAGCTTTTTGTTTTGCAGAATTAAAAAAAATACCTGCCTGGCGCGGCGGTTTTTATTCGGGCCAGGTCACAACCCTGTTCCGTAATATTGAACTTGGCAGACTGCTCTCTGCAACTCCTGACGGCAGAATGGCCGGCGAACAGCTTTGCAGCTCTATCGGCCCTGCGGACGGCAATGATCGAAACGGCGCAACTGCCATGCTTAATTCTGCCTTAAAAATTCCCCAGGACGAAGTACCCGGAGGAGTGATTCTGAATATGCGTTTTATTAAAGATGAAATTCAGGAACATGATAAAATACAAAAATTGGCAGATTTATTTAAGGCCTATTTTTTAAATGGCGGGCAGGAAGTACAGGTTACAGTAGTAAATGATCAGGAGCTGCGTGCAGCCAAGGTGAACCCGGAAAAATATGCTGATCTCTATGTTAAAGTCGGCGGATATGTAGCGCGTTTCATTGATTTAAGCGCTGAAGAGCAGGATTCGATTATCAGGAGGACTGAGCTTAATATCTAAGCAAGGTGGAAACATGATAACAATCAGTAATAATATTTTCACAATAGAAAATTCCCTTATCAGTCGCCAAATAACTTTTGACGGAAAGGGGTTATTTACAAATTCATTTTTCAATAAAAAAATTAACCGGGAATTTACCAGAGAAATTGCCGGCGGCGAATTTTATTTCTGCGTAGACGGCCGGGCTGTTTTCGGCAACAGTAATACAATTTCAGCAGACGCGGTTATAAATAAAACCGCAGAATCTCCTCTGGTTTTTATCAAAGCCCGGCAGGAAACAAATACCCAAACAAAAGAAGAAAAACTGATTCTAAATCTTGAATATGCCGGCTTGGGTATTGATATTATTTTTTCCATACGCGATGATTCGGCTGGTATTGAAAAATCACTGCGTTTTAAAAATAAAGGGACTAAGACTATACACCTAAATAATGTAATGATCGAATGTCTTAATCTGCTGCCTGGCCGACAGGAGGAAACGCGTTTTTTTTGCAGCAATGGGCTGGAAGAGCGTGATTACAAATCTGATTACAGCAGCGAGCACGGAATAATCCAGTTCCATAATGCGCTGCATAATTTTGGTTTTTATCTAGGCACTACGGTTCCGGCTGTTTTAAAGAGGGCCTATATATGCACAGCCTGGGGTCGGGAAGCGATTATGCTTGGGGTTATAACAGCGATACTTATCCGTTTAGTGTTTTTCTGGAGCCGGGAGAAGAGGTAACAACTCATTCAGTTTTTTTATTCGCTTATCAGGGCGGTGATCAGGAACAGTCCGTACATCAGGGATTAAAAAATTTTATCAGAGAGCTCCTGCCGAAAGTTAAAATTCTTAATCCTTTTTACTACTGCACCTGGATGTGGGATGCTTCGGAAAATCTGAATATTGATGAAAATCTTTTACTGGAGCAGGTTGATCGGGCACAGCAGCTGGGTTTCGGTATTTTCGTTATTGACGACGGCTGGTTCAAACCAGGCTCAGGCTGCCGGCCGGATAAAGAAAAATTTCCGCAGGGGCTGGAAAAAATTGCCCAAACAGTAAAAGACAAGGGTATGCGTTTCGGACTCTGGTATAATGTGGGTACAGAGTACGGCAATGAGG